>CAYGJE010000001.1:0-40023 GCA_964350215.1 uncultured Candidatus Saccharibacteria bacterium
AATCTCAATCATAACCCCCACACTCAGCTTCTGAGTGTGGGGGCCATGCTAAACCTGGCAACGTTATGATTGAAAATTAGCGTTTTATCGTTCCTTGGGTATAACATATTTTTACGTAATAATAAAAAACCCGAGATTATGTCTCGGGTTTTACGATTGATTTGACGATAAAAGGGCCAGTTAGATCCTTTTTTATTTCGTCAATATTTTCGCCTAAGGCCTCTACTCGGCCCTCTAAGTAGGCCTTGTAGCTGGGCAAATGCTTATCGATATTGTTTTCAATATCGATAGCTTTCCAAGTGGGGCTGATTTTGTTGGGGACAAGCTGAAAATCCATATCCCCAACGGTTACACAAACGCCTTTCTCGCCTGCTAGCAGGCGCTCAAGGCGATCATCAATGTGTCTACTCGCTTGCTTTTCCCAGGATAAATATCCTAGAAAAATGATCATTAAGACAACAAGGAAAACTAGATACGAAACGAAATTACTGTCATTTTTCTTGCTCATTTTTATCCTCCAAAAATTTATATATAAACTTTCAACGAACTGAGTCATATTATATCATAATATCTTTCTGTTGTCAAGCCCCCAAAATTAAGCAAGCTAAAATCTAAGTGAAATTTTTTAAAACCCTTTTCTTTCAATTATAGCGTTGCCTGGCAACGTTATAATTGAAAAAACCTAAAAAAGGTACAAAAGACAAGAAAAAACATACCCATGTCCCTATATTTTCGCATAAATTAGGTAAATCTCAATCATAACCCCCACACTCAGCTTCTGAGTGTGGGGGCCATGCTAAACCAGGCAACGTTATGATTGGCAGATTGGCTGTAATGTTGCAAACTAGCCCATAGATAGCGTTATTTTTGATTTAAAACAAAAACCCGCTAAATATTAAGCGGGTTTCTGCTGTTATTGATGTTATGATTAGTAATCATATTCTCTCATGGCAAGTTGAGCTTCGATTGAATTTTTGATCTCAAGCGCAATAGCCACGATAAGTAAAATGGATGTGCCACCAATTTCAAATGTGGTGACTTTGGTCAATCCTTGCAGTAACATTGGAAGTATTGCCACCAATGCCAAGAATATAGCACCAAACAAAGTTATTTTTCCTGAAACCTTGGATAAATAACTAACTGTGTTGTCCCCTGGCCTGTAACCTGGGATAAATCCACCGTTTTTTTGCAAATTGTCGGATATTTCTTTTGGACTGAAAGTGATTGATGTGTAGAAAAAAGTGAACAACAAAACCAAAATAAAGTAAATTGACATATAGAAGGCCTGATTTTCGATAAGTTTGGTCAAGATGTTTGCCCCAGTTACCAAAAATGTTATGTTGGTGGTGGCTAACATTTGTCCGATCAAAGCAGGAAATGTCAACACTGATAATGCAAAGATTATAGGGATAACGCCAGCTTGATTGACTTTCAATGGTAGAAATGTGGTAACTCCACCAAACATTTTGTTGCCTCTGACATGCTTGGCATACGATACGGTCAATCTTCTTTGGCCTTCAGTGAGATAAACAACACCCACAATCATAAGCAATGTAACCACTAAGAACAAAGCGACATTGATTATTTGAGGGATGGTGGTGTAGGTCAACACTGTGGCGATAACACTTTTTGGTAAGCTAGTAACTATACCAGAAAAGATAATAAGTGAAATACCATTGCCTAACTTCTTTTCGGTGATTAGTTGACCGATAAAGATGATAACAAATGATGCTGCTGTCAAAATCAAGATATTTTGTCACATCATGAGTCGTGATGCAAAGGTTATGATACCTTGTGATTTTAGAATGCTCAACATACCCAATGCTTGCAATATGGTAAGTGGCAATGCCAAATACTTTGTTCAGCTTTCAAATTTGCGTCGTCCTTCTTCACCGTTTTCTTGAAATGTTTCTTTGAGTGAAGGCACAATCACAACAACCAATTGCATTATAATGGAGGCCGAGATATAAGGCCCAACGCCCAATAGTGCGATTGATAGATTTTGAAATGCTCCACCGGTGAATATGTTAAACAACCCAAATACTTTGCTTTGCGCCATAAACTCTTTCATTTGCGAGACATCAATGCCTGGCAAAGGAATAACGGCCATTAATCTAAAAACTACCAATAAACCAAAAACAATAAAGAGGTTTTTCCTTAAATCTTTATGTTTTAATAGTTTTATAAAATTTTTGATCATAAGTATTTTTTATTTGATTGCTAGTTAAAATATTTTTCTATTTTTTAGCTGGCTTAACTGGTTTTTCTCTTTTTGGAAATTTGGCTGGTTTTGGAGCTGGTTCAATTTTTACAATTGTGCCGCCAGCTTTTTCAATAATTTCTTTTCCGCTTTTGGTGATATCAATGCCTTTAATAGAAAACTTTTTGTCTAATTTTTTGATGGAACCAATAATTTTGAATTTCTTGGCTCTTTTTGGAATCAATCCTTGTTTGCGAAGTGATTGTTCGGTAACTTCAAAATTGTTTGGGCATTGTTCTGCAATGTGTCGCAATTGGATTTCGTAGATATCTTTTTTGATTATGACATTGCCAGCTCCTCTCATTTTTGGAGTTCTAAGCAATTGTTCTTTTAACTGTGACTGTATCTTGCGGCCAGCTCTGGCTGTTTGACCTTTGCCTCCTTTGCCGCTGTAGGTACCGCGTTTGCCACCACGACCAACTCTTTGCTTTGGAGCAATTTTGCTTTTTGGTCTTTTTATATTATGGATTTGCATGTTTAATATATTAATATATTAAATTAATTTGCCTCTGCTGGAACTGTTTCTTCCACTTTTGGTTTTTCGACTTTTACTCCCTTTTTCTCTTGTTCCATTGAATAAATATGAGAAATCTTTTCTAAAGCAGCTATAGCAGCTTTACCGTTGTTGATTGGGCTGTGAGACCCGCTTAATGTTTTGCAGGTAACATTTTTGATACCAGCTAAAAGCATAATGTCTCTGACAACGCCTCCAGCAATAACTCCTTTACCTTCTTTGGCTGGCTTCACCAAAATGCGACTTGCGCAATGCTTGGCTTCCACTTCATAAGGAACAGTGTTGTTGATTATTGGCACTGTGATCATATTTCTGGTGGCTTCTTTTTTGGCTTTGTCGATTGCCTTTGGTACATCGTCTCCTTTGGCTGTGCCGATGCCGATTTTGCCTTTGTTGTTGCCGAGCAACATGGTGACGCTAAAGCTCATGTGTTTGCCTCCAGCGGTAACACGAGTAACTCTTCTGATACCAGCAATCAATTGATCAAAGTCGCTGTTTTTGACTATGTTTCTAAATGGAGTTCTTCGGTTGTCACCTTCTCTTTTTTGACCTGGTTTGGCAAATCTTGATTGGTTAGGACCGCCTCTTTTGTTGTTGAAATTATCGTTTGTTTTCATGATTAAAAGTTTATTCCTAATTTGCGAAGTTCTTCAGCTAACATTTTGATGCGACCATGGTATTTAAAACCTCCTCTATCAAAAACTATTGTTTCGATATTGTTTTTCTTTAGCTTCTCTGCCAAAATTTTTGCAACCTCAACACTTTTATCGCTCTTTTTCATTTTGCTGGTGACTTCTAAATCGCTTGCTGACACAATTGTTTTTTGTGCTTCATCATCTATGGCTTGTGCATAAATATGAGCATTGGATCTAAAGATTGATAATCGTGGTCTTGATTTGGTTCCACTGATTTTGGCACGAACGCGTCGGTGTTTTGCCAATCTTTTTTCTTTTTTTATTTGAGCTGTATTTTGCATACGACAAATTTATTGATTAAGTTTATTTAATGTTTTAGCCGGCTTTTTTGCCACTCTTCTTGGTTACCTTTTCATCGCTATAGCGAATTCCTTTCATGGAGTATGGGTTGGTTTTTCTTTGTTTTCTTGCTACTGATGCGAAATCGCCAACTGATTTTTTGGATATACCGTTGATAATTATGTTGGTTTTTTCAACAGTGACGGTCAAATCCTCTGGAATTTCTAATGGAACTGGATGAGAATAACCAACATTAAGAATAAGCTCTTTGCCTTTTACTTCGGCCTTGTAGCCAATTCCTTCGATGATTAAGCGTCTTTCAAAGCCAGTATTAACACCAATGACACAATTGTTGATTAGTGCCCTTTGTGTTCCTCAAATAGCAAAAAATTCGCGACCTTCTTTTTTAGGTTGCAAAGTTATTTCTTTTTTTTCACTGTCAAATTTTACTTCAACCTTGTCATTTAAATCGCACAACAAAGTGCCCTTAGGCCCTGTTATTTTGATGACATTTTTGTCTATTTCCACTTGGTTGTTTTCTGGAATTTTTATTGGTGCTTTGCCTATTTTTGACATAATATTAAGTTTATTGCTAATTTAAGAAATTGATTTAATACTGTTAGAATATCTCGAACAATGCTTCTCCGCCAAGGTTTTGTTTTTTGGCAGCTTTGGCAGTCATAATACCTTTGGATGTCGACAAAACAGTTGTTGTTTGTTTTTTGGTATTGAGTTCTTGAACTTCTTTGTACACTCTCTTGCTTGGCTTTGAAATGCGTTTAACGTCTAATATAAATGGTTGCTTCTTGGCGTTGTATCTTAGAATGACTTCAACGGTCTTTTTCTTGTTCTTTTCTGTTTCAACAAAATTTTCAATATATCCTTCCTCTTTAAGGACTTTTAATATTGCCATTTTGATTTTTGAAGATGGAAAAGAAACGCTTGGTTTTTCAACAATGACAGCATTCTTGATGCGAATTAACATGTCGCTTATTGGGTCAGTAATGGTCATAACAATTTTGAATTAAATTTTTAATTAATATATTCTAATAATAAAGTCATTATCAGCTTGATTTTTTAACGCCAGGAATAACTCCTTTTGAAGCAAGTTCACGAAAACAAATTCGGCATAAGCCAAAATCGCGCATATATGCTCTACTTCGGCCACAAGCAAAACATCTGTTTGTCTTGCGAGAGCTATACTTTGGTTCTTTTTTTGATCTTGCTATTGCAGATTTTTTTGCCATAACATATTGTTTAAATGAATTAAAATTAAAATATTATTTTTTAGTTGGTGTCTCAGCAATTGGCTTTAAAGGAAATCCGATTGTTTCGAATAAGTGAATTGCTTTTTCTTTGGATTTGGCGTTGGTGACAAAGTTTATCTCTATACCAAAGTTTGGTTTTAAAATGTCGAAAGACAATTCTGGGAAAGCATTCATTTCTTTTACTCCTAAAGTCAAATTACCAGCTTTATCAAACTTCTTTCTTTCTACACCTCAGAAGTCACGGGTACGAGGCATCACAATGTTGACAAATCGATCAAAGAAATCTTCTTTCTTTTTGCCTCTCAATGTGACTGATATACCAACTGGGGTCCCTTCTCTTAATTTGAAGCCAGCAATTGATTTTTTGGCTTTACAAATTCTTGGCTTTTGACCAGTGATGCGTGCTAATTTATCAGAAAGATCTTTGATCAAGTTGTCGGTGTTTTCATTGGCAGCTGCCATACGACCAATTCCAGTGTTGATGGAAATTTTGGTAATCTTTGGAACTGACATTTCGTTTTTGACACCGTGTTGCTTCTTGAAAAAATCTTGAGTAATTTTTTTGTAGTTTTCGATGTATGATATTTTCATGATTAATCTATTTTCTTATGACATTTTTTACAAATACGCACCTTTTTATCTTTTTCAATGATGTAGCCAATTCTAGTTGGTTTGTTGCAATGGCTGCAAACAATACTTACGTTTGAAATTTGAATTGGTTTTTCTATTTCTATTATTTGTCCGACCTCTCCTTGTTGTCTTGGTTTTTTGTGTTTTTTGTAGACATTCAAACCAGCAACAATAACTTTGTTGGCTTTAGGTATACATTTGATAACTTTTCCGGTTTTGGATCTGTCCTTGCCTTTAGTTACCATGACTTTGTCGTTTTTCTTTATTTTTGGTAATTTGTGTATTATAGTTTTCATATTGAAATTGATAATATTAGAGCTGATCTTTAAAATTAAACTAACTCTGGTCCGAGCTCAATGATTTTATTATAACCCATATCTTTGATCTCTCTTGGAATAGGTCCAAAAATACGAGTACCTACTGGCTCTTTCTTGTCGTTGATAATAACAACAGCGTTGTCATCAAATTTGATATACGAACCATTTTTTCTTTTGAAATTGCGTCGCTGTCTTACAATAATAGCTTTGACCACTTCTTTTTTCTTGACAGTTTTGCGTGGCTTGGCTGTTTGAACAGATGCAACAATGGTATCTCCTATTTGGCCATAGCGATGAAAATGTCCTCCTCTAATCTGGATGCATCGAATGGTTTGAGCACCACTATTGTCAGCAACTTTTAGTATCGATCTAAGTTGAATCATAATAATGAATTAAGATGAATTTTATTTAATTATACACTAAAAAACTAGTATTTTCAAGAGCTCTTAATAACTAAGCTTGTCAACAATCAATCAGCTTTTATCTTTGGATATTGGTCGTGTTTCCTCAATAATAACTTTGTCGCCTGCCTGGAACTTATTATCGGGATTATGAGCTTTGTATCTTTTTGAAGTTTTGTAGTATTTGTGATATAACGGATGTTCTTTAAGTCGAGTGACCTCCACTACGGCAGTCAGCATCATTTTGCTGGACACCACAACACCAGTTAATTGTCTTTTTTGGATTTTCGAATTGTTCATAAGACAGAAAAATTATTTTTTATTAAGAATTGTTAAAACACGAGCGATAGTTTTTTTGGTATTGCTGATTTCGTTGTAGTTCTTGATTTTGCCAAAACGAGCTGAAAGTATTAAATCGTTTAACTTCTTTTTTTGCTCTAAAAGCATTTGTTTTAAAGATTTTGCATCTTTTTTTGTTAGGTCTTTTGATTTCATAAACTATCGTTTAATTATTTTTGTTCTAAAAGGAAGCTTGTAGCTGATTTGTTGTAAAGCTTTCATAGCGTCGCTTTCGGCAATGCCGTCAAGCTCAAAAATAATACGACCTGGCTTTACTTGGAAAACATAATGATCGACGTCTCCTTTTCCGCCACCCATTCCAACTTCTGGTGGTTTTTTGGTTATTGGTTTATCAGGAAAAACTCTAATTCAAATCTTACCGCCTTTTCTAATAAATCGAAGTAAAACTCTACGGGCTGATTCAATTTGGCGACTGGTAATTCTTTTGTTGTCAGTGCTACAAATACCATATGAGCCATATTCAAGATTTACTCCGCGACTTTCAAAGTTGCGTTTCAAACTTCTGCCCTTTTGCATTTTTCGATATTTGGTTCTTTTTGGAGTAAGCATGATAATTAATTGTTATTGGTTATTAATTGATTTTGTTGCTCTTTTGTTTGCTAAAAGTTTCACCTGTGTAAATTCAAACCTTGATCCCTATTTTTCCGTATGTACAATTTGCTGTGGTGGATGAGTAATCAATGTTTGCTCTCAATGTGTTTAATGGCAATTTGCCGTCTTTGACAAAGTCAGATCTAGCAATATCTGCGCCATCTAATCTGCCGGTGACATATATCTTGGCACCTTTGACTTCTCTGTTGGACATTATTCTTTCAAGATATTTCTTTATGGTTTTGCGATAAGAAATTCTTTTTTCGATATCATCTTTAAGGTCAAATCCAACAATTTGAGCTGACAAATATGGTTTTCTTACTTCTTCGATATTGATGCTGATGCTGAATTTGTCGCTAATTCTTTCTTTTTTTCTAAATTTCAAAATGGCTTTTTCTATTGTCTTTTTGGCGTCATCAAGACCTTCGCCTTTGTGCTTGATTATCATACCTGGCTTAGCTGTAAAAATGGTAACGTTAATGCGATCACCTTTTCTTTCTAGCTCGATTATTTGATAATGGGCTTTAGCCAACAAAGGTTCGAGAGTTTTTCTGATCAATTCATCTTCGGCCAACTTTCAAGGAAAGTTTTCCAAATCAAATCATCTAGAACTTCAGTTCTTGTTGATGCCTAATCTTTTGATTATTGGATTAATATGTTGTGCCATAAATTAAATATTTAGTTATTTTTGAGTTAATGTTTGTTAGTTAATAACTTTTCTTTGAACAATGTTTTTGGCAGTACCTTTGGTGGCCTTGACAGTGCTCTTGGTGTGTCCAATTTTGCTACTACTTTTTGTGGTTCTTACTTTTTTGACCTTTTCTTTTGTTGTTGTTGTTTTGGTTGTGGCAGTTTTGCCTTCAATTGGTTTTAGGGTCAAATCAACATGGCAGGTTCTATGGCGAATTATGTAGGCAGAACCACGAGCTCTAGGCATAACTCTTTTGAGAGTTGGGCCGTCAGTTACGTTGACTTTTGAAACAAAAAGATCATTTGGGTCCAACTGATAATTATGAACAGCATTTGCTTGTGCAGATTTCAAAAGTTTTAATATATCAATTGATGCTCTTTTTGGATTGAATTTTAATTGCTGTTCAGCTTTAGGCAAAGATAGTCGTTTGATCATTTCCACTACCAACCTCACCTTTCGCGGAGCAATCCTTAAATATTTTAAAGATGCCTTAATTTCCATAATATGTTTTTAATTATTGTTTGACTATATTGATAAAAATTTATTTTTTACCTTTTTCGACTGTTTTTTGGAGTTTACCACCATGTTTGATGAATTTTCTTGTTGGTGAAAACTCTCCCAAACGATGACCTACCATATCTTCTGTTGGGCTAACTTTGATAAAGTTTTTGCCGTTGTGAACTTCAAAGACAAGACCAATCATTTCAGGAGTAATGGTTGAAGCGCGAGCTCAAGTTTTGATTGGGTCTTTATCTCCTATTTTCTTTTTGGCAACCTTTTCCATCAGCTTGGCATCAACAAAAGGTCCTTTTTTGAGTGATCGAGACATATTGAGTAGTAATTAGTGATTAGCAGATAGCTGTTTAAATACTAGCTACTAATTTGTTTTGTTAATTGATTTATTTTTTGGACTTGCGACGTTTAACAATAAGTTTGTTTGAATATTTTTTGGTCTTTCTGGTTTTTCTTCCACCAGTAACATTTCCTCATTTGTCTTTTGGTCGTTTAGTACCTCTTTTGGTTTTACCTTTTCCACCTCCGTAAGGATGATCACAAGCATTCATGGCACTGCCTCGAACAGTTGGGCGAATACCTTTGTGTCTGTTGCGTCCAGCTTTACCAACGCTTATTAAAGCGTGTTCTCCGTTGGAAGCAGCTCCTATTGAAGCAAAACATTCGTTTAAAACCTTTCTAACTTCTGTGGATGGCATCTTTAGATAGGCATACTTTCCTTCTAGACCAACCACTATCAAAGAAGCTCCAGCACTACGTGCTAATTTGCCGCCACCGTCATTTTTGATTTCGACATTGTGGACAGCTGTGCCGCTTGGAATGTTTTTAAGTTTCATGCGGTAACCTGGTTTTAAAGGTGTAACATCATCGCATAATATTTCACTTTTGGCTTCAATGCCTTGTGGAGCGATGATATAGTGTCTTGAACCATTTTGATATACTACCAAAGCAATAAAAGCTGTTCGATATGGATCATATTCGATTGTTTCTACTCTGCCTTTAATACCTTTATTGACTTGGCCAAAACTAACCATACGATAGTTCTTTTTGACAGCTCCGCCTTTGTGTCGCATACTTATTTTGCCGCGACTGCGTCCTTGAGCTGGCTTATATCCCTTTGTGAGGGGTTTATAAGGTTCTTCGTGGGAAAGCTTTGATCTATCAATATCAATATGGTGTCTTTTTGTTGGTGTTGTTGGTTTATAAGTTTTCATATTATATAGCTAAATCAATTTTATAACCTTCTTTTAGAGTTACAATGGCTTTTTTGTAACCACCTTTGCGACTTGCCTGTTTTTTGAAGCCAAAACGAGTTGGTTGAACTGTTATTCTTATAAGATTAACATTGGCAACTTTAACCTTATAGTTTTTTTCCACTAAACTTTTGACCATATATTTGTTTAAGCTTTTGCGAACAATAAACACATATTGGTTGTCTTGAGATAGCAATGTTGTTTTCTCAGTGATGTAAGGTTGCAAATAACTATCAAAGTTGAAACTAGCGATATCTTCGGTGGCTGTTTGAGTTTGAGTTGTATTTGCTTCGCTTGCTACTGCAACATCTTTTGCCTTTTCTTCTTTTTTGTCGGTTTTTTTACCAAATAAAGGTGACATAAATATTCGTTTTAAGCTTTTTTAAATGTTTTGAGAATGTTTTCTATGGAATTTTTTGTGATAAATACTTGTTTGTATTTCAACAAAGTCACAAAGTCGATGGAGTTGTCTAATGTGACAAACATGTATGGTAAATTGCGGCTAGCTCTGATTAAATTTTTGTGGGCGCTATCAGCAATAACATATACTAATTTGTTTTCTTTTTTGAATTGACCCAAAAAGTTTTTCATTATTGAATTGACTTCTTTGGTTTTTTCTTCTTTGAGATCAATCTTATCCACTATTACCAAATCATTGCTTCTGACTTTTTCGCTCAAAACCATAAACAATGCTTTTTGTTTGGCTTTCTGGTTGATTGATTTTTTCAATGTTTGCTCGTTGTATCTTGGACCAAAAGTAATACCACCATGTCTTCAAATTGGAGATCTTGTGGACCCTGCTCTTGCTCTACCAGTACCTTTTTGCTTTCATGGTTTTTTGCCGCCACCAGAGACCTCTGATCGGTCTTTTGTGTGCGCCAAAGGTTGTCGGCGATTGCTAAGCATTGAAACATAGGTTTGATAAACTGTATCTGGATTTAGTTTTACATTAAAAACTTTATCGCTCACATCAATTTGATCAATAACTTCGTTTTTTTGATTTTTAACATCTAATTTCATAATGATTATTTAGAAATAATTTTAAGAAGTGTTCCATGTCTGCCTGGCAATGCACCATTAATAAACAACAGACCATTTTCATTATCTATTCTAACTATTTTGAGTTCAAAGGCAGTAAAGGTGTCGCCGCCAGTTCTACCGGCCATGCGTTTACCTTTAGCAACTCTTTGAATACCAGTATCACCAATAGAACCTGGTTCTCTTAGGGCGTGCTTGGTACCATGAGTAGCTGATGCTCCTCGGAAGTGGTATCTTTTGACAACACCTTGAAAACCTTTGCCTTTGGTTTTACCTTGAACCTTTACCATGTCACCTACCTTGAAGGCCTCCACTGTGATTTCGTCACCAACATTGTATTTGGTGATATCATCCACTGGAAACTCTCTAAGATATTTAAATTTCTGTGCTTTGTCGAGTAATCTTTTTTGAAGAGCTGCAAATACTGGCTTTGAAACGTTCTTTTTGGTTTTGTAGCCGCAAACAACAGCATCATAACCTTCTTGGTCTTTTGTTTTGATCTGAGTGATCACCATAGGACCAGCTTCCACAACAGTTACTGGGGTAAAGCCAATTTCCTCTCCTGGTAATTGGGTCATCTTTATTTTTTCTGCTAAAATAAATGGCATGTTTAGGATTTATTTATTAGTTATTAGTTATTGGTGTTACTGATAAAGTGTATTGAAAATATTGATAAAAAATTTTCAAAAGTGCCATCAACAAAAAACTGAGAAAACTCAGTTTTTTGCCTTTGGAGTCAGTAAACTAGGTCTTAATTTCTGCTTCAACGCCAGCTGGCAAGTTTAAGCTAGTTAAAGCTTCAATTGTTTTGCTGTTTGCGTTGTGAACATCAATAAGTCGTTTATGAACTCTTATTTCAAATTGTTCTTGGGATTTCTTTTTGACAAAAGTGGCGCGATTAACAGAGTATTTTTTGGTATCAGTAGGCAGTAAAACTGGCCCAATGATGCTTGCTCCGCTTCGCACAACAATATCAATGATTTGTTTGCAAGAATTGTCAATTAAGTGGTGATCATACGACTTTAATCTAATTCTTATTTTTGTTTTTTCTTTTTTGTCTAAGGTACTACTTGTCATTTTATGTTCTTAATAGATTTTTAGGCAACAACTTTTGTGACAACACCTGCTCCGACGGTTTTGCCTCCTTCACGGATAGCAAATCTTTGTTTTTCTTCTAAAGCAACTGGAGCAATCAATTTGACTTTAAATGTGGCAGTATCGCCAGGCATAACCATTTGGACTCCTTCTGCCAAGGTAACTTCACCAGTTACATCGGAAGTAAGAATAAAGAATTGTGGCTTATAACCTGTGAAAAATGGAGTATGTCTTCCACCTTCGTCTTGTGATAACACATAGACCTCTGCTTCAAATTGGGTATGTGGAGTAATTGAACCTGGTTTGGCAACTACTTGTCCACGGCGAATGTCTTCTTTCTTGATACCACGTAACAACAAACCAACATTGTCACCTGCTTGAGCGTCTTCCATGCTCTTGTTGAACATTTCAACACCAGTGATAACAGTTTTGGCTGTTGGTTGGTAACCAACTAACTCTGCTTCGTCGTTGACTTTGATATAACCACGAGCAATTCTACCAGTAACAACAGTTCCACGACCTTCGATTGTAAAGATGTCTTCGATAGGCATTAAGTATGGTTTGTCTGTTTCTCTTTCTGGTGCTGGGAAATAGGTATCAATTGCATTTAATAAGTCCATAATTGGTTGAACAGCTGGATCTTCGAAGGTTGTAGCTTCGGTTGCTTTTAAGGCAGATCCGCGGATAATAGGAATTTCATTGCCTGGGAATTCGTATTTTGACAATAATTCACGGATTTCAGCTTCCACCAAATCAACTAATTCGGCGTCTGAAACCATGTCAACTTTGTTTAAAAATACAACCATTGCTGGCACACCGACTTGTCTTGCAAGTAAAATGTGTTCTCTGGTTTGAGGCATAGGGCCATCAGCGGCAGAAACTACTAAAATAGCTCCGTCCATTTGTGCTGAACCGGTAATCATGTTTTTGATGTAATCAACGTGTCCTGGACAGTCAATATGTGCATAGTGACGATTGTCGGTTTCATATTCTGAGTGATGAACGTTAATAGTAATACCACGAGCCTTTTCTTCTGGGGCCTTGTCAATATCGTCTATTTGAGATGCCTTTTTAATCAAACCCTTCAAAAAGAGAGCGTTTGAAATAGCGGCGGTTAATGTTGTTTTACCGTGATCAACGTGACCAATAGTACCAACATTCATGTGTGGCTTAGAGCGCACAAATTTTTCTTTTTCTGCCATAATTTTTTTTTAATATTTTTTTATAAAAAATTGTTTAGTTGAAATACGTTTCAACCTTAATATTTGCTATTAAGTTTAAACATCACTATATTAGCGAATTTTTTTGTAATTGTCAATACCCTGCTGAAGCAATCTTTTGATAAATATTTTGGTGATTTTATTGTTTGACTGAGGTGCCAAAAACTCAATATTTATTGAGTTTTTGGTGCTAAAAAAGAAAAAGGCACCCCGCACGGGTGCCTTTGTTTCGTTTTTTGGAGAGCTAAGTTTCTCGCTTTCCTTCGTTGTTGAAATTGGGGGCGGCCATTACTGGTGCATGCTCCCCTTTTTCTTTTCTGGTTTGAATACCTGCTTGACCAAAATACACGGTCAATCCAAAAAGAAAAAATACAAGAGCAAAAACACAAACTTTTTCTACCTTTTTCATTATATCCTCCAATTGTTTTATTTTGATAACATTATAACATATTTTTCTTGAAAATGCAAGTGTTGCTGGCTAGTCAGCTAAGTCGCTAGGTGGGTCATAATTTTCACTTAAATACTCCCCTTCCTCCCCTTCTCTCCTGATTAGAATAAGAATATCGGAAAAACCAATTTGTGAAAACTTTCTTTTGATATATTTTATTATACCGCTGCGAAAGTGGCTATAAAATATTGAATTTTGATTTTGAGATACAAATTTGACTACAGCAACATCTTTTTTGGGACTATTGTTAAAAACCCCTTGTGAGGTCGCTTCATGATAAAACACCATAAAGGTTTTTATGTCTGCAATTGGGGACTGTGGTCTCTCAACCTTGCTGTTATATATTACTGTTTTTATGTATGAGACCACGCTTGCTACAAAACCCTCTTGTCTTTCGCCAAGTTTTGGCCCTGTTATTTCTATTATCATTTTTTTCTCCTTTCAAAGTACATTTTTATTTGTAAAATACTATATCATATTTTTGTTTTTTTAGCAAGTGTTCGCGTGAAAATAAAAAACGGTAGGAATATCACATTCGTTTATATCCCTACCGTTATAACGCTTTAAATAATCGCTTCATTTCGTCTTGTACAGAAATAACATATTTTTCATAATCAGTTGCTGCTAGCAAACCATCTTTCATCATAAAAACATTATCTAAAGAAATCTGCTCAATGAAAAACCTGTCATGCGAAACAAGCAAAATCGTCCCTGTGTAAGTTTTGAGAACTTCTATTAATGCTTCGGATGCTTCAACATCTAAATGATTTGTTGGCTCGTCCAATATTAACACGTTTGCAGAAATGGCAGAAAAAAAAGCTAAAAGCAGCCTAGCCCTTCCTCCTGGACTAAGAGATCCAATTTGCTTAAAAGCTTCGGATTGCTCAAAGCCAAAATGAGAAAGTAGACAAAAAATTGCCGAATCGTCCTTTTGAGTGTTTTCTTTTATAAATTCAAAAAGATTTTTTTCTCTTGGCAAATTTTCATGCTCTTGCATTAAATTACCAATAACCAATGATTCGCCTATTATTACCTCTCCCTGACTTGGTAGCATTTTCTTTGTAATCACCTTCAAAAACGTTGATTTACCTGATCCATTTATTCCTAAAATACCCACTCTCGCGCCAAAAGAAACTTCTAGTGAGATTGGCCCGATACTAAAATCTTTATATCCTGCTATTACATCTTTTAATTTGATGAAATGCTTACTTTCCGCTCCTGCAGGAGAAAGAACAATGGCAAATGGATTTCTTTGTTTCGGAACCTCAAGTTTTTCCATTTGTTCCAATCTTTTTTCAATAGCACTTCCTGACTTTAGCGATTTGGAGGCTCTATCACGAATTACTCCTCTTGAAAATTTATCATTGTCAGGCCTTGTTTGTGTCGCCCCTCTTAATCCCCAATCTTGCTTTTGGCGTATAGTTTTTTTTATCTTTTTGATCTCTTTTTGTTGCAATTCGTATTGATCCTTTTGTCTTTCTAACAATCTTTCTTTTTCATTAAGATACTCGCTATATTTGCCACTAAAAACATTTATAGATCTTGTAAACCAATCAATTTCAAATACTTTTCGGACTACTCTATCTAAAAATCTTCTGTCATGAGAAACTATTAAACATCCTATTTGGGAGCTTAGAATAAACTGCTCCAGCCAGATCAAAGAAGGCAGGTCTAAGTCATTAGTCGGCTCATCAAGCAGCAAAAAATCAACGCCTTTTAATAATATCGCGGTTAACGCCACCTTTCTTTTTTGACCACCGCTTAAACTGCATAACTGCCTTTCAATACCAATATCGCCTAGCCCAAAACCAGATAAGATAGTTTTCATACGATGTTCAAAGCTATATCCTCCGAGATGTATGTATTTTTGCTGTATATCACAATATTCCTGTATGTTTTTGTTTTGACTCAATGTTTTTTCAAGCTCTGCCATCTTTTTTTCTATTTCTAATATCCCTGCAATTTTTTTAACATAATGAAAAATTGTTTCGAGGGAATCGCTGTCGCTCATGGCAATTTCTTGCGGAAGATAGCCAACGCAATCATTTTTTGATGTTATAACGCTTCCTTCGGTGGGATCTTCAAGACCCGCTACAATCTTAAGAAAAGTAGATTTACCTACACCATTTGAGCCAACTAAGGCACATTTTTGCCCTTTTGCTATAGAAAAAGATATATCTGACAAAACATCTGTATCACAATAACTTTTTTTTATATTTTTTGCGATTATCATATTTTTAACCTCCTTTTAAGATACAATGATTATTAAAAGCATACCATAAAATTAATAAATATGCAACCTGCAATTAAGTTTTTAGTTTTTGGTAGTATGGGGCGTGATTGACTTCTTCTCTGCGGGAACCTCCATATTTAATAATTTTTTTAACGACTGGACCAATTAGCATTTTAGCCCTGTCAATATTTTTTTCAAAAATTTTTCTGGTTTTTTCAATATCTTTAAGCGACATTGTATTTCCGTATTTTTTAAGCCCGATATCATAATCTGTTATCATGGCAACTGAAGCATATTTTAAGCCTAATTCTTTAGCAAAATAACACTCTGGGTACTGCGTCATGTTCACCACATCTCATCCTTGTCTAATAAACCATTTGCTTTCTGCCACAGTATTAAATCTAGGCCCCTGAATTACAGCAACCGTTCCCTTTTTATGCGCCTTTAAGCCAATTTTTAAAGACTCATCATATACTGTTTTTCTTAAAAATTCGCAATAAGGAACATCGGGAGATAGGTGAACAAAAGTGTTATCTTTTTTATGAATAATATTTCTTCCCCAAGTTAAGTCAACAAACTGATCTAAAATAACAAATTCCCCCGGCTTAATTTTAACATTTAAACTGCCCGCGGCACAAAAAGCTACAATATATTCTACGCCTAGCTTTTTTAAAGCCACTAAATTGGCCTTATAGGGAATTCTGTCTGGTGATAAAAAATGATTGTGACCGTGTCTTGGTAAAAATAAAATCTCGTGGCCAACGTACTCGCCATAAATTATTTTGTCAGATGGTTTTCCGTATTTTGTCATTATATCTATTTTTCTAGTTTTTTTCATTTCTGGAAATTCACAAAACCCAGATCCACCTATAATTGCTATTTTAATTTTATTTTTTGGCATTTATGTTTTTTAAAATATCTGGATAACTCCAAACAAAATAATTAAAGACCTTTTTTGTAAAAATGCATTGTTCGTCATCTTTAGAAATGCTTTGTTTCGAAAATTTTCTTTTTTTGTCATAATCTCAAATACATTTGCCCCCGCAAATGCTAATGGCTTCACATTTTAAGCATTTAGAGTTGTAAAGCGGTATTAAATTTTTGTATTTAACTTTAGTGGTGTTTAATTTGCTTTTTAAGACTGCGAGGCAATCCTTTAAATTCCCTATATTATATTTGTGGCTTCAAGGGCAAAAACCCACTTCTCCATTTGGTTGCACAACCACATGACTTCCGAAACCACCACAATCTAGACGCGGCAGTTCTTTTAACTTAAACAAATTCTTTTTTTTCTCAATTTGGCACTCCAAAACCCCAATTTTTTGAGATAGTTTTCAAAAATCAATCATAAATTTTACAGCTCATTTTTGATATTTTGAAATTGAATCAACGGAAAAAAATTGCTTTATAAATTCTGACTGATCCCCTCTAAGAAGATTTATTCCTAACATTTTAATGCCATATTTTTTAAGGAAACCACAGAAATTAATAACTAACTTTCTGTTTCATTTGTGCGGTATAGCCATCATGGAGACATATGTCAACACCTTATGTTTTTTTAATAACATTATATTTTTAAAAACATCATCAAATGTCCCTCTTTTTTTATCATTAATACGGTATTGATCATTAAATTTAGCAACCCCGTCTAATGCCACAGTTACTGCAACATTGTATTTTTTAAGCATTTTAATAATTCTTTCATTTAATAATGATCCATTAGTATCCGCCATTACCTGCAAATTTTTCTTCGGCAACTTGCCTGTTTGTTTAAGCTTTTCTATATATGATAATACCCACTCCAATGTCTTAATATTTAAAAAAGGCTCTCCCCCGTAGAGTATTATGGCATATTGCTTTGATGCGTCATGTTTGCCAATTAATCTTTGCCAAACATCTATTCCTTTCTTGGCAGTTGCTGTTGACATTAACTGCTCGTCTTTAGAATCTTTGGAAGAACAAGAAAAAGGGCAATAACTGCATTTAAAATTGCAACTACGCGTTAATACCAAGTAAAGCGTGTCTATCTCATAATTTATTTTGCTTTGCAATTTTTTAATTTCCTTTTTTTCATCTTGCAAATTGTCAACTATTAATTTTCGTCTTATCAGTTTTTTAATAATTTTATGATTTGCGCTTTTATTTAAAACAAACAAATTGCTCCACTCTTTTTTCTGCAAATAAATTATTTCTGGATGTAATCTATGAAAAACAGCAATTTTGTTTTTTTTCAAACTGGTTGATAAAAATTTGGAAAATAAAATATTACTGCCCTTTTTGTTCATGATAATTCTGTCTTATAAAATTTTACGACAATCTTATTTGTTGCCTCCTCGCTTAACAACAGCTGAAACCAAATCTTTCCATTGTTGCAATGTCATTTTTACGGTATTATTGAAATCATCTCTAACAAACACTTCGTCGCCCTTGTATTCTACGGTTGGACAACATCCTCTGACGCCGCATCCTTTAATAATTATGCTTTTGGGCTCATTAATTTTTTTCGATGGCATAATATATAATGTTAATAAAATTATTAAAAAATATTTCGACCTTTAAAAAATCTGCTATAATTTTAAATTAATTATCATTATTTTATGTCTCCTTATGTAATTTTATTGTAATATATTTTTCTTAAAAATGCAAGTGTTCGCAAAAAATAAAAAACCCCGCCGGTGCGGGGGTCCAGCTAAATATAGCTGGGGGTAAAATCTAGTTCTTAGGACCTTCCATCTATCCCTGCTAAATTATTTTCTAAATTTGCTAGATGTTTAGGTCTTCCCAAATTAATAGATTTTAAATCAAAATACCCTGATCTCCTGACAGGCCTGGAAGACATCATCCCTTGGTAAAGAGCAAAGTTCGCCAAAGCGCCCAGCATAAAGCTGGGCTCTTTTTTATTTTTTATTTAAATTCATAAAAAAGTCAATATATCGTGAATTGGGTGTGTTTTATAGGGGTAATTCAAGATTTTTGTGATAAATATTTAATGATGATGTTTTTTAGCTTTCAACCAAGTATTGCTGAACCATTTGTTTATAATGGTCACAATAATTTTCAATAAAAGCTCCGTCTTCGAAAAGCGGCATTAAATCTTCTTTGAGATATTTGGTATTAATTTTTTGGACCAAATCGTTTAATTTTGAGTACAATTCTTCTAAGCTGTCAATTTTTAAAGTGTCTTTGATAAATTCCATATTAGGAATAATTCCTTTTTGCAAATATCAAAGAAGATCAAAATAATCTCTACCTTTAAAATTATAATTGGCATCGTCGCCTTTAAAATATTTACGTGTAAAAATTGCACAGATTTTGGAGGCCATTAGTGTTTCCAAATCATAGTTTCTGATTATGAAGTTAAAACCCAAGGCCGAGACGGAGGTTAAGTCAGTTTTGTAAGTCCCGGAAATCGCGTCTGATATTTCGAGCTTGACATAAAGCTTGTCAGAATCGTTTTCATCAGCGATTCCCAATTCTTTTAAAATTGGAAATTTAAAATATATTTTTTCATACTGGCCTGAAATAGAATATTCTAAATTGTCAACTAAAAATTTTTGTTTAAAGTATTTTAAAATATCTTCTGCTAGATCTTTTTTGTTTATATCCTTGCCCTGTTCAGTGTCCATGTCAATATCCTCAGACAATCTATTCAATCCGTAGCAAACGCGCAAAGCGCTTCCGCCAATAAAAATCAAGTGCCTGCCGTATTCAGAATTATATAAAAAATTCAAAAAATAATATTGAAGATGTTGCTTCAAAAGATTACGAATTACTTCTTTAGGAACATCATCCTCAAGCTTGTTAGCGACAATTGTTTTTAATTCTTGTATAATCATAGCTTTTTATTTATAAATGCTTTTTTTTAAAATACTCGCGATACGTTTCATTTTTTTTGATTTTGATTGCAAGCAATAGTCATAAAATAAATTAAAATCATCTTTTGAAAAGTTTTCCCAGTTAATGCGTAAATCTTCTAAAATTTCTTGCTTCAACTTGTTGCTAATATTTTTTTTAAGATATAAATAATCAAAAACTGCTTTTGATTTGTTGGCCTCAAAATAAACATTGGAAAGATATCTTTTTTCGCTATAACCAAAATAAAAATCTTTTTTTATAGAATAATAGATGAAGGATCCTAAAAAATTCTGATATTGTTTTCTAGTTTTTAATGTAACAGAAGTAATGCCATATATGGCTTCAGTGAGTAAATTATACTTTTGCATAACATATTCCTTGCTCAGATACGAAGGGCTCTTCAGTTGGCTAGCGACATATTCTCTCAACCCATCTTTGTCTTTTGATCTAACATAAAAATCATTAGACATGTAAAGTCCATTTTTAAGCTTTAAAATACTACCTGTTTTAAAGGCATATTTAATCTGAGCGTTTAATGTATTAATTTTCCCTTTAAAATATATCGCTATATTTTGCTTGGAAAATAAAGGCATATTTTTTATAATCTCTTCTACGTTTTTTCCCATTTGATTTAGTTTTAGTATACTTTATATACTAATTCTACATTAAAAAGTAATAAAAGTCAATACCCTACCCCGAGGAAGAGACATCTTGGGCAAAGCTATTCATTTTGCAAAACATGTCTGTTTGCCCAAAAAACTTGAATTGGGTGTGTTTTATAGGGGTAATTCACGATTTTTGTGATAAACAAAAAGGGCGTTTAAGGTACGCCCAAAACCTCAGTTGATTATGGCTTTTTCTAGTGGCCCATCTCGGTAAAAAGTAGAAGTTTGATGGTCAGGACGAGTTTCTTTTGGTTCAATCGTTGCCAAAACATGATCATATGAAAATATTGCTTTGAACTCCTGTAATTTTTCTCCCAGCTTTTGGCGAAAGTCCTCAGTTGGGTTTATGCCCGCCAACGAACTCTCAAGCAATTCGAGTTCCCGTTCAAATTCTGTAAACGGTTTGTCAAAAAAAGGTATTTTAGCAAATTCGTCTATCTTTTGGTTTGCCAGGTCAAAAAGATATCTATCCATATTTTCATTTGCTACCATTTCTTTGATCTCTTCTATAGAACAATCAAAATCGTTCATACTTCACCTCCTCTCAATATGCTGATTATATTATAGCATAATTTCACAATAAATGCACCTCGCGCTTATAAATAATTTTAGTATAGTTTTTGTTTGTTGTCGGTGGTTATTCCATGCACAAAATATGTTATTTTTATGGACATGAGTATTGTTAATAATATTAATTTTATTAAAATAATTATTTTTAGCCCTTAATACTGCACAAAAGTTTTCCACAGAAAACTATTGCTTTTTCTGTAATTTGTGGTATAATAATAATAGGTACTTGTGAGGGCTTTGGCTCTCCCACGGTTCAAGGAAATACCATAAACCGTAGACAGGTGCCGTTTTTATTGATTTTCTAAATCTCCCTCGTGGAGATTTTTTATTTTATTTCCCGACGAGTCCCTTTTTGGCTTTCAAAAAGGTATAATGCTTCAAAAATAGCACTCCCCTCCCACTATTCTTTTGACTATAATTTTTATTCTAACTCCCTTTATTACTGCAACAAAGCCATAATATTGGACGCCTACAAATTTTCTTTCTCAGCGTGAATTTATTCGTTGTCGTTCAAAAGATTTTGTTTCATAAATTTCTTGTAAAGTGTGCGATTCTTTGATTATTTTTGGAGCGAGTTCGAGCAATCTCAATCTAACATATTGCTCTTTTAATGGCCTTGCCTTGTTCCATCCGTGAAGTTTTATATGATCCAATCCTTTTGCATTAAAAGAAACCTCCTCTTTTAAATAAGGACAATAAACCTGCCCAATTGTTTTGTAAAAATTTTGAGCAGATTCTTTTGCTTTTTTGAATTTTTCTGTTTCATTAAAGTTCATCATCATAGCTTCTAACGGAGTATTTGTCATCTCGATAAAAAACGCTTTCGTAGTTTATAGGTTCGCCATCTTTATACGCTTTTCAAGGTATGTCGCCGTGCGAATAATCGGTCATTTCTTTGGCATTTTTGTTTGAAAGACGATCCAAAACTTCGTCTATATGGGATAATTCCTGAGCATTCAAAACGAGCAGATTTGGATCCCTGAGCGCGATAAACTTTTTTTGCTCATAATCAAAAACTTTATTAAAAACGGCGAGTATTTCTTTGTTTTTCTCCATTTCTTTGAGAATTATTTTCAATTCACAGGGTGTGGGGCCATAATGGTTCTTGATGTATGTGGCTCCAATCAATTGCTTTTCGTATTTTTCATAGTAGTCAAAGTCAATAAAATACAGCAGCTTGTTAATAACGCTTTCACCTACATTTGGCTTGTTGCCTACTTTAACTAGAATATATAGAAAAACCTCTTTGAGCTTTTCTATGTTCTTTTGAGGGACATTAATCCGCATATCTTCTTCTGTCTTTTTGATGCTTTTGGTTTTTTTGACTTCAATATCAATTTTAAATTCTTTTTTGGCAATTAAATTGTTGACCGGTATTTGGAAAATACCAGCTAATTTTTCTAGTTCTTTATATGTTAAATCTTTTTTGCCTGATTCAACTTTTTCATAGGTTGGCCTGGACATACCCAGTTTGCTTGCTATAAAAGCTTTTGATAGATTGTGACTCAATCTAGTTTTTTTGATAAATTCATTGATCATATTCAAAAATTAGCTATTGACTATATTTTAGCAAATGTAAAATATTTTGTCAATAGTCGTTGTAAAGATTTTTACCAATCTTTTGGGTTGGTTTTGCGGCTTTGTTTCTTTTGGGATTTTTCTTTTTTGACTTTTAGACGTTTTTCTTGGCTTGATCTGGTGGGCCTGGTTTTCTTTCTTGGCTTTTGTTCTTGAAGGGCTTCGTGGATTAGCAAGTATAGCTTTTGGATGACCCCTTGCCTGTTTTTGGATTGCTCTCGATATTCTTCGGCTTCTAGAATCAAAAACCCTTCTTTATTGATTTTGTTTTTTAAGCGTGCTTTGATCTTGTGCTTTTGGAAATCAGAAAATATCAATGAATTGTTGATGTTTCATTTGAGCTGGACTTTGGATGATACTTTGTTGACGTTTTGACCTCCGCTGCCAGATGATCTAACAAAGTTTAGCTCTATTTCGTCCTCAATGATTGAGTGATTGATATTTGGCATTTGTTTATGGTGTTATTTTGTTTTATATATTGTAGCATAAAAGTTTTAAATTTTGTAATTAAGTTGATTTTTATTTAATTAAATTGATTATTAAGTTAATCATAACCTCCTTCTCTTCTGGACCACTGACTGACACTAAAAGAATTAGAGTTACTAAGGTGTTTTCTGAAATTTTAAGTTCATGGTTTTTGTCAAACAAAAAATTGTTTTTGTTTAGAAAGTATACAAAAAGAATAGCTGCAATCTTTTTGTTGCCATCGACAAAAGGATGTCCCTTGACGGCTAAATACAATAAATTGGCGGCTTTTTCTTCTACGGTCTTGTATAATTCCTTTTTATCAAAAGTTTGATGAATTGCCCCAATAATTCCCCTTAATTTTTCCTCTTTGTTTTGAACTCCAAACAGATCAGTCAGTTCGTTGTTTTTATTCAACTGTTCTCTCATGCCGTTGATCACATCCAAACATTCTTCGTAGCTTAAAGAAGTTTTGTTTTTGTTCTTGGCTGTGTTTTTTAAAGACCTGAAGTCGTATTGACCTAGAATAGTCAATGATTTGGTGTATCTTTGGATAATATCAACTAATTCTTTTTCTTGGCCAATTAATATTGGCGTCTTGATCTTGTTATATATCAAGCTAACTGTGTCTTGCAGTTTTAAAATTTCTTTCTTCTGCTGCTCTAATAATCTTTTTTCGTTTAAAACATATCCTTTTAATAAATATTGTTTTAATGTTTTGGTGGCTCAAATACGAAAAGCCGTGCCAGCTTTGGATTTGACTCTGTAGCCAACAGAAATAATGACGTCGAGATTGTAGTAAAGAGTGGGTTTTTTAGCAAATTCGGAATTTCCGAATTTCTTAATTGTCTGTATTTTATTTAACTCCCTTTCGGCGTATATATTTTGAATGTGTTCGTTAATGGTCGCCCTTGCTTTACCAAATAGCTGAGACATCTGTTCCTGACTTAGCCAAACGGTGTTTTTATCAATATCCACTTTGATCTGAATATTGTTGTTTTTGTCTTTATACAAAACTAATTTTTTGTTGTCGTCTTTTTTTGCCATTATTGGTTTTTAGTTTATTATATATTGTAGCACAAAAGTTTTAAATTTTGTAATTAAGTTGGTTTAGTTTTCCACAGTGGGTATTGACTTTTTTATAATCATTTGACAATATATAGACACTAAACACAGGGGTGGACGTTTCGCATGTCCATCCCGCTTCTATTTGAGTAACCAATTTCTAAAAGAAACAATGTTGACAATTTTACCGTTAATTTTTTCTATTCTATCGGTGTCAGGAGTAATTATTAATAAATTATCACAACTCAATTCATTACTAGCTTGCAATAAAGCATTTATCTCTCTTTCTTCGGTCCGCTTACTAGAAATATCAAAGCAAACCTGTATTAATTGGTGAATTTTGTGAATATCTTTTAAAACAAAATCTATCTCTTTGTTGTTTTTTGTTTTATAATAAAACAAGTATGAATTGGGAGCATAGCCCTGTTTTGTCAACTCAGTGAACACTAAATTTTCAAAAAATAATCCGTTGCTAGGAGAGTTAAATAAATTTTTGTATGACAAAATGCCATTATCAACAACATATAATTTTTTAGCAGATTTCAAATGGTTGGAAGTTTTAAAGCTAAAGCCAGATAGCAAATAAAACAAGTAGCAATTTTGAATATAGCTTAAATATCTTTTTAGAGTACGGAAACTAGTTAGTTCACAGGTTTCTCCCATTTTTTTATAGTTCACAATATTGCAAGTGTTGGCAATTAAATATGCTATCATTAACTCAATTTTTTCTGGATCTTTTACTCGATAGCGTCTAGTGATATCTTTATATAGAATAGAAGACACTAAATTGTCTATGTATGACACCAAATCAACATCTTTAACTACAACCTCAGGAAAACCACCTTGCTTAAGAAATTTACTTAGCAAATCTGTTTGATTGTTAAACTTTGTATATTCAGAATAATTAAATGGTAATATTTCTAAAGTTCGATATCTGCCAGTTAAAGAGCTGGCAAATTCGGTACTTAATAAATTAGAGTTGGATCCTGTTATAAAAACATTGTAACCTTCGCGTTGTAGTTTGTTTAAATACAAATCCCAGCTTGGTAAATTTTGTATTTCGTCAAACAAAATAGCATTGGTTTTGCCATAAACTTCTTCTAAGGCATCAGTAAACTCATTCTTGTTTGATATATTCTGCAATAATTCTTCGTCGTCAAAATTGGCATACATAAAATCAATCCCCTGCAACAGGAGAAACAAAAAAGTTGATTTCCCGGCCCTGCGAGGCCCGGTAATAATCTTAATCAGTCCTGGCTTTAGCAGTTCTTCTTTTTCGTTTAATTGATCACGCAAAACAAAATCAGATGGCAAAAAGGCATCTTTTCGTGTTTTTTGTCTTTTTATTATATTTATCAATTCTTGGTTCATGGCTTGGTTTTATTGTGTTTTTGCTCTAAATGTCAATAGTTTAGTATCTTGTATTGTTATATAGAGTAATATTAGCAATTATTATTGTTTTTGTCAATAGACCGTAGAAATAATAACGTATTATTCCTTGCCCTCCTTGTCAATATGCTGGTATTTTCAGCATACTGAATTCTCTTTAAATTGTTAGCGTTTACTTAATAATTGAGTTTTTATTAAGCCCCTTCTTTGTATATATCCTGCCATAAAAAAATATACAAAAACACCCGCGAAAATCCGAAGGGATTTTCGCGGGTGTTGTTTTTTATTCTCGCACAGTTGGTTTTCTGGTTGAAATAATTTCTTCAGCAATATTTCTTGGAACTTCTTGATAATGGCTAAACTCCATTGTAAATGATCCTCTTCCCTCGGTGACTGATCTAAGATTGGTGGCATAGCCAAACATCTCAGATAGTGGGACTTGGGCATCAACAACTTTGAGCCCCAAACGATCGTTCATCTCTTCGATGCGACCTCGCTTGGAAGAAATATCTCCAATGACATCTCCCAAAAATGGTTCAGGCACGATGACTTCGAGTTTCATGATTGGTTCTAGAATAACTGGTTGAGCTTTTAATGCTGCCTCTTTGAAAGCCATGGAAGCGGCAATCTTGAAAGCAAATTCTGAAGAGTCAACATCGTGGAACGAACCATCAAACAAAGTGACTTTTAAGTCAGATATTGGATAACTTGCCAAAATACCTCGCTCAAGTGCTTCTTTTACACCTTTGTTGACTGATGGAATAAATTCTTGAGGAATTGCACCACCTTTGATTTCACTAACAAATTCAAATCCTTTACCTCTTTCCAATGGTTCAATCTTCAATCATACATGGCCGTATTGACCTTTACCACCAGATTGTCTGATGTATTTGCCTTCAGCTTCCGATTTGCCATTGATGGTTTCTCGATAAGCAACTTGTGGCTTACCAGCATTGACTTCAACGTTGAATTCTCTTTTCATGCGATCCATCATAATGTCTAAGTGAAGTTCACCCATGCCACCAATGATAGTGTCATTGGTTTCTTCATCGGTCTTGACCACAAATGTTGGGTCTTCGTCGACAAGTTTTCTCAATGCTTCGCCCATTTTGTCTTGGTCTGTTTTTGTTTTTGGTTCGATGCGTAGAGAAATAACTGGATCAGGAAAAACAATGTTTTCTAGAATAATTGGATGGTCAACATCACAAATGGTGTCACCTGTTTTGGTGTCTTTGAGGCCAACAGTGGCAGCAATATCGCCTGCCTCGATATCATCGATATCATCTCGTTTGTTGGAAAACATTCGGATTAAACGACTAATTCTTTCTTGTTTATTTTTGTTGGAATTTAAAACATAGGTTCCTTTGGTGAGTTTGCCAGAATAGACCCTAAAAAATGCCAATGTACCTACATATGGATCAGTAGCAATTTTGAAAACAAGTGCTGCAAAAGGTTCTTTTTCATCGGCTTTGCGTTGAACTTTTTCGCCTTTTTCGCCATCACCTTCCACAGGAGGTAAATCCAATGGACTTGGCAGAAAATCAACAACAGCATCCAACATCAATTGAACACCTTTGTTTTTAAATGCAGTGCCGCAAACAACAGGAACTATTTTGTAGGCAATAACTGATTTACGAAGAGACGCTCTCAACTCTTCTATGGTAAATGTTTCGCCATTGAGGTATCTTTCAGTGAGATTGTCATCTTCGGAAGCAATTTTTTCTATCAGTTCGTCGTGTCTGGCTTTGGCTAATTCTTGCATATCTTCTGGAATATCAGACAAAGTGACGATTTCTCCATGAGCACCTTCAAAGGTTACTTTTTTCATTCTCATCAAATCGATAACGCCAATGAAATTTTCTTCTTTACCAATTGGTAATGTGAGAGCAACTGCGTTTGGGGTTAATCTTTCGCGGATCATGACTAAATCTTTTTCAAAATCAGCGCCCATACGATCTAATTTGTTGACAAAACAAATTCTAGGAACAGAATATTTGTCGGCTTGTCTTCAAACCGTCTCTGATTGTGGTTCTACTCCAGCAACACCGTCAAACACAACAACAGCTCCATCCAAAACTCTAAGTGAGCGTTGAACTTCGGCAGTAAAGTCGATGTGACCTGGAGTGTCGATAACGTTTATTTTGTGTTTAAAATCTTGGTTGTTTTCTCTGTAGCTTGGCACTCAAAAACAAGTAGTGGCAGCAGAAGTAATAGTAATACCTCTTTCACGTTCTTGTTCCATTCAGTCCATAATAGCTCCGCCATCGTGAACTTCACCAATCTTGTGAGAAAGACCGGTATAAAAAAGTATACGTTCAGAAGTTGTGGTTTTGCCGGCATCGATGTGGGCAATAATACCAATGTTTCTGACTTTGTCTAATGGATATGTTTGGGACATATTGAAATTTTAATAATGTTTTTATTGTTAATGAAAACAAAAGTAGCCGCCTAAACGGTTACTTTTGTGTTTGACCTATTTTCCAAAGTGAGCAAATGCTTTATTGGCTTCAGCCATTTTGTGAACATCTTGTCTTTTTTTGATGGCACTGCCTTCGCCTCTAAAAGCAGATATTACTTCATCAGCTAACTTGCCTGAAATTGGTTTGCCTTTTTTGTTTCTAGCAAAATTGATAATTCATCGCATTGCTAAAGTCAATCGTCTTCTGTCGTCAACAATGACTGGAACTGGATAGTTTGCACCTCCAATTCTTTTGCTCTTGACTTCTAAGGTAGGGCCAACATTGATCAATGCTGTCTCCAACACAAATAAACCGTCGTTTTTTGTTTTTTCTTCTATGATAGAGAGCATTTTGTAGATGTTGGTTCTAGCAACACTTTTTTTGCCGCACTCCATTATCATATTGATAAACTTGGTAACAACACGACTGTTGTATTTTGAATCAGGGTTATATTTTTTTTCGTCTACAACTAAATCCATAATTTAAACTTTAAATTTGTTAATTATTTCTTGGCCTTTTTGGCACCATATTTGCTTCGTCCTTGTTTACGACCGTCAACTCCAGTGGCGTCATATTTTGCTCTCACAATGTGATATCTGACACCTGGTAAATCTTTAACACGTCCTCCCCTCACCAATACCACTGAGTGCTCTTGTAGGTTGTGGCCAACGCCTGGAATGTATGCTGCGATTTCATCACCGTTGGACAATTTTACACGAGCGACTTTTCTTAGAGCTGAGTTTGGTTTTTTTGGCGTGGTGGTAAAAACTTTGGTGCAGACCCCTTTTTTTAAAGGAGAATCGTATGGGGTTGGTTTATTTTTTTTGATATTAAAACCTGCTTTCAACGCTCTGGCGTTTTTGTTGGTTTTAACTTGGGTTCTACCTTTTTTGACTAATTGATTGATAGTAGGCATAGGTTTTAAATTAAAAAAATGATTAATTGATTAGTAAATAAATTTTATCTCTTTCTTCATTGAGGAGCTCTTCTAGCTTTGTGAAGACCGTATTTTTTACGTTCCACAATACGAGAGTCCCTAGTGAGTAAGTCATTTTGTCTCAAAAGCTTTTTGTTGTTTTCGTCTAACTTGACTAAACATCGGCTAATACCCAAACAAGATGCATCGCTTTGAGCGTTGAGTCCACCTCCAACTACTTTGATAGATACACCGAAGCGGTTGAGGTTGTCGGTGAGACGAAGTGGTAAAACCAATCTATCTTGAAGAGTTTCATTTTTGAAATAATCGGCTAATGTTTTGCCGTTTATTGAAAATCCAGTATCTGTCAAATAAATTCGCACTCTGGCAATAGATGTTTTGCGTCGGCCAACTCCTTCGATATATTTGCCTTTAAATTCTTTGATGTCTTTTTTGGCTTCTTTGAGTAGTGGATTTGCTGCCTTTTCTCTTTTGACGACAGCTTTTTTCACTACATCATTGATGTTGGAAATTTCGCTAACAGAGCTTTCAGCTTTTGATTTTTTGACAACTTTTTTGGCAACTTTAGGGGCAGCTTTTGTGCCCTTCTTTGCAACTGTTGTTTTTGTTGTTTTCTTGACTGGTGACATAATTTATTTATTTAACAATTAAATTTTTTAAACGCTTGTCTCTCAAAGTGTTTTTAGGCAACATGCCTCTGACCATGTCTTTGAATGCTTTGACAATGTCTCTGTTCATTTTGGTTTGAAGTGTTTCGGTTTTGAGGTTGCCGATATAACCAGTTCAGCGATGATATTTTTTGTCGGTTAATTTTTTGCCGGTTACTTTGGCATCTCTAATATTGGTGACTGTGACAACAGTGTTACCAAGTTTGTGAGGATAATAATCGGCAGTTGCTTTGCCTTGTAACAATATAGCAACTTTGCTAGCCACACGTCCAATGGACTGGTCTTTGGCATCAATATTTACCTCTCTTCGTATTTGTCCGTTTTGTAATTCTTTTATCTTGTCCATATTGTAATTATTTAACCAATTGTAATATAACCATGTGACTGGCATCTTTTAATCGACGTTCTGCCAATTTGATTATGCGAGTGTATCCCCCATTTCGATCTTGATATTGTTTGGCAATATCATAGTAGAGTTTGTTTGCTGATTTTTTAGGAAGCTTTGAGAGTAACAATCTTAAAGCAGCAATGTCTTGTTTCTTTGCCTTGGTGATCAATTTTTCAACATAAATTTGAGCTGCTTTTGCTCTAGCGGGTGTTGTTTTGATTGATTCATAAGTAATGAGATTGTTGGCCAATATCTTTACCATGGCATGTCGTTGGTCTGTTTTTTTGTGTAGTGTTATTTTTTTCTTTAGATGTCTCATAATATTATTTTATATACTGTTTACTTTAATGATAGGCCTTGCTCTTCTAAGAATTTTTTAAGTTCGCAAAATGTTTTGTCGCCTAAACCTTCTAAGCATTGAACGGTGTCTTCTTTTTGTTTTAAGAGTTTGCCCAATGTTTTAATTTTGTTTTCTTTAAGACAATTGATAGCTCTGGTTGGCAATGGTAGATCTTCTATTTTGGTGTCAACATCAAATGTTCCTGAAGTGACAACATCGTTGGTGGTTGGTTCAACTATTTCTTTTTCTGATATTTCGTCTGATACTCAGGCAAAGTGTTGTGCCAAAATGCTGCTAGCTTGTTCTAGGGCTTCTTTAGGAGTGATTGAGCCATCGGTTTCTATTTCTAGGACCAATCTGTTGTAGTCAACTCTTCCTTTTAAACGCATTTCCTCGGTGTCGATTTTGACTCTGACTACTGGAGAAAAAGCTGAATCCACTAAAATGCTACCAATTGGGGTTTTGTCTTTTTTGGCTTCTTCGAGTGTTCTGTAGCCCCACCCTTTTTCGATAGTTACTTCGATTTCTAACTCGGCTTTTTTATCGGTAAGTGTGGCTATTTTGAGATCTTTATTTTGAATTTCAACTTGTGGGTTTTTTTCAAAATCTTTGGCAGTAATTTCTTTCTCACCTTTAACAACAAGATTGAGCACTTGTGGCTCGTCGGTAAACAACTTGACTCTCAAACCTTTGAGATTTAATACGATATCTAACACTGACTCATACACACCCGGAAGTTCGCTAAACTCATGTGGAGCATTTTTGATTTTTATCATGGTAACAGCTGCTCCTTCTATGGAGGATAGCAAAACCCTTCTTAAGGCATTGCCAATGGTGATGCCGTAATTTGGGTAAAGACCTTCGATTTCAAATACACCGGTGTTATCGGCGATTTGTTTTTGTTTTATTTCTATTGGAAGAGATATCATATTTGTTTTGATTAGTTGTTTATTAATTCTAGCGAGAGAAGAACTCTACGATAGTTTCAAAATTGAATGGCAAGTTTAAGTCAGCAATGTTTGGTTCTTGTGACAATTTGACAGTCAATTTTTCCAAGTCAATTTTGATGTGGCTTGGTGCCTTTTTCTTCAAAACACTTTCTTTGATATTTTTGAAATCTTCGATTGTTTCTGATTCTTTTCTGATGCCAATTTCGTCATTTATTTTCATAAATGTTGAGGCAATATTATGACGACGGCCGTTTAACATAAAATGACCATGGTTGATAAGTTGTCTGGTTTCTTTTTTGGATTTGCCAACGCCAGCCAAAAATAAAATATTGTCCATTCTTTTTTCTAAAAGTTTGGCTAAATTATCTGGAGTGGATCCAGTGGTTTTCTTGGCTTTTTTGAACAAATTGGACAATTGGGTTTCATTGACACCATAAAACAATTTGACTTTTTGTTTTTCAAATAATTGTTTTTGGAAGTTGGACATTGCCCGTTTGTATTGTCTTTTTTGCTTTGTGCCTCCTGGAGGATATGGTCTTTTATTGAGAGTGCATTTTTCAGAATAACACTTGTCCCCTTTTAAGAACAACTTTTGAGCATAAGCGCGACATTTTTTGCATTTTGCATCTATTTTCATATAAAACGATTTAAAAAAATTTTTGGTTAAAATATTATACTCTTCTGGCTTTTCTTGGTCTGACACCGTTATGAGGAATTGGAGTAACATCCAACACCGCATAAATATTTAATCCGGCTTGACCGCCATAGTTGATAAGTGTTCTCAATGCTGTTTCACGACCACGTCCCACACCTTTCATGCGGACTTCCACGTTGAGTGGTAAACTCTTTTTTATCTTTTCTATCAATGCCTCGGCTACTTTTGATGCAGCAAATGGAGTTGATTTTTTGGTACCTTTAAAACCAGTGCTTCCAGCTGTGGATGTGGCAAAAACATTACCTGATTCATCGGCAGCTTGAATAATTGTGTTGTTGAAAGAAGCGTTTATAAACATAATGCCTCTTTTGGCGCCTTTGAGTGCATCAAATTCTTTTGATGCTGCGTTCTTGATAGTGGCATTTATCTTGTCGGCTTCGTCAGTGGTGGAAGCTTTTGATATAACTCTAATTTTTCCCATAGTGACTTGTTAAAATATAGTTAATTAATGGATTGTTATTTTGGTGTGGCAGCTTTTGCTCTACCAGAGCCAAGTGACTTACGAACATTGCCTCTCACGGTTCTGGTGTTGGTTTTGGTTCTTTGCCCTCTAACTGGCAAATGTTTGGTGTGTCGACTGCCTCTGTAACTGCCTATTTGAACTAATCTTGTAATATTTTTTCTCTCTTCTCTGCGCAACTCGTTTTCAACAGTAAAGTTCTTTTCAATGAAATCTTGAATTTTTTTCAATTCGTCGGGTGATAAGTCCTTGGTTCTGATGGTTGGATCAATTTTGAGCTCAGCAAGTATTTGCTTTGCCTTTGGAAGACCAATGCCATAGATATAAGGCAATGAGTATGCTATTGTTTTTGTGTCTGGAATGGTTATACCGAAAATTCTGGCCATATTGCTAAATTTTATGCTACGCGTTTGTTTTTGATTAAAACAGTGCGATATTTGTTAAAAAATTGGTTATTGAAAAACTAACCTTGTCGTTGCTTGTGTTTTGGATTCTTTGAGCAGATAACTCAAACACGACCTTTGCGACGAATGGTTTTGCAATCACTACATATTTTTTTGACTGAAGCTTTTACTTTCATTTTTTTGTGTTTATTGTTTTTTTCAAAATAATATTTGTTAATTTGTTCAATTAACAAATATGTTAAACTTATTAAGCTCGCTAGTATCGATAAACAATGCGCCCACGCTTCTGGTCGTATGGGGTCATTTCTATCGCCACCTTGTCTCCGACAAGAATTTTGATGAAATGCATCCTCATTTTGCCTGATAAATAGGCCATTATTTCGCGATCATCGTCTAACTTTACTTTAAAGTTTGCAGATGGCAACGACTCAATAACAACGCCATCCAAACGGATAGTGTTGCTTTCATTTTTGCTTGTTGTTTCCATGTTTATTATATTACTATAAAAAGTTAAATTAGTCAATACCCAGGTAGATTTTTTGAAAATTGCCTGGAACAGTGCTTATTCAGAATGGCCAGAGCTTCATGGTGACCTTTTCCACTCCTTTTGTTTGGAGCAAAATATCTTTTACTTGATTCATCTTTTTGCCCTTTACACTATTGAATATATCACTGGCTTCAATTTTCTTTTTTGTGGGATATGACACGCTCAAATTTATTTCGACTTGCTTTTCTTTGTCATTTAGCTTGATGCTATTGATGGCTTCTTCTGGAGTGCTAAAAAGCTCTTCATCTTCTGAAAGCCCTTTGGCAATATTATTTTTTAACACATTTTGATAATCGGTTTTTGAAAATACTGTTGCTCTTGCCTCCCCTTTTATTTCTACAGTAAATTTGTCTTGGCTGGCACCCACTTTAGCAGAAGCAACTGGAGATCCAACTTGTTTTACTATTATATCAGAAAATGTTTTTTCATGGGAAGCGATTTGCGCTTCTATTTTTGTTTTGAAATCGGTAAATAAAATTTCACTAATTTCTTTGGTGGCGTTTTGAATATCTGCTTCAGACACAACCACTGATTCACCACTACTTCCTCCAGCGAACTTTTCTACACTTTCAGCATAAAACCCATCAAATCTTTCTGTGCCTTTAAATCCTGGAATAGTAAATCGAACTTTGTCGATGTTGTAGGCCTCGCCATTTTCTTCAGCAGTAACTGTGACCTCAATGGAACTTTTAGATAGATCTCCGTTTTTGATGGTGCCACCAGGAACAGTAACTCGATTGTCCAATCGAAAAATCAAGCCATCTGGACTTTCAAATCTTGTGTTTGGCACCAATATTTGAGGAGAAGTATTAAAAGCATTGTAAATGATTATCTTGCCTCTTGCTTTAGCTCCACCAGAAACCTTACCAGTGGCATTAAACTCTTTGGAAGCACTGGCTTCTACTTTTATTTCCCTACCCTTGATAATGTTTTTATCGATGTTGGATGCTTCTATACTAGAATCAACGATAATTTTGCCAGAATATTCAATGGAGCCCTTTTCACTGATAATGTTGATGGTGGCTCTATTGAAAACAAAAGATGCTAGTGCTACTCCACCAACCATTAACACCCCTGCTGCTGTGGCTAGGGTTAAGAATTTTTTCTTGAAACCCAAAGATGTTCTTGGTTTGTAGTTTTTGACTTTTATTTTTTCTTCTTTTTTGCCGATCTTAGCAACTTTTTCTTTTTTGACTACTCTTTCTCTTTTTTTGAAAAAAGAAAAACTTATTCGCCTTTTATTGGCCTTTTTCTTTTTTGGCTCTAGCACAGGTTCTTCCACATATTCTATTTCTTCCACCTCTTCGTATTCCTCTTCTTCATCTGCTGGCTCTTGTTGAACAATAGATGGAATTTGGCTGTAGGCAAAATTCTCTTTTCTAATAGGAATAGAAAAATTTGTTTTTTCTTCTTCCTCTTCGACAGCTTCTTCGCTGCAAGGCAAATAAATATCCAAATACAAATCGTCTTTGGAAGACACTTTTGCTTTTGTGGTTTTTTTGATTTTAGTCACGGCTATTTTTTTATTTTTTATATAAGCTATTATATAAAGTATAGTAAAAAAGAAAGTAAATGTCAATGCGTTGTCATGGGTATGCGGGCTTCTTTTTTAACTTTTGATTATAGATTTGACATTTGATTTAGTTTTTGTTTCGCATTCCATTTAGAATATTAGGTTATTTGTTTAGAATATTGGGTTATTAGATTATTAGAACATTGTCTTCTTATTTTCTAAAAATGTTCTTTATCATATCCGACAATCCTTGGCTGTCGATTTTGTCTTTGATCTCTTTTCTCTTTTTTTCTATATCAATGTTTGTTTTGGGTGGGCGGCAATCTTCTCTTGGGGTATTTGAAAATCTTGTGTCTTGAAAAGATTGGCCACTTGGCTGTTGGCTTGGATAGTTATCATTGCTCATGGCTTGCTTTTTTGCCTTTACTTCTTCAAAACATTCGTTGCAATAGACATTTTTGGATGGATCGGGCTTAAATGGCACAAGCGCTGGTTTTTTGCATTTGGAGCACACCACTTCTCAATATTCGGTCTTGCTTTGAGTGCGTGGGTTTATATTGGATGGTGCAAATTCAAGAGCACTTCATTTTTTGATTTCTTTTTCCACCTCTTCCCTTTCTTTGGCATATAGATTTCGGGAATTTTCAACTATTTCATTTTTGTAACTTATTTCATAAGGAGCAAGCGGTGGCTCACCATTTGCAGAAAAAGAATTTGAAGGCATGCCATCGATTAGATATTTGATATAAAAATGATAGTTGGGAATGTTAATCAGATCATTGGCGTTGAAATCAGGATGAAATTGTTTTTCTAGTGCGCTGGCATCATCTGGGCCAATACGAAAAGAGATCATGGCACCAACGTTACCAAAAACAGCATCTTTTACTTTGTCGCTTAGCTGCTTGATATATTGATGAGTCAATATTAAGCTAAGATTGTATTTTCTGGCCTCAGATAAAATGTTGGCAAAAGATTCAGTGGAAAAAGTTTGAAACTCATCGATATACAAATAAAAGGCCTTGCGGTCTTCAAATGGCATGTCGGCACGAGACATGGCTGCCAACTGAATCTTGGTGACAATCAATGCGCCAAGAAGAGTGGTGTTTTCTTCACCAATCAAACCCTTTGACAAATTGACAATCAAAATCTTACCTTCGTCCATAATTTTACGAGGGTCGATATTACTTTCTAGCTGTCCGATAATGTTTCTTATAAGTGGATTGGATATAAACTGCCCTACTTTGTTTTGGATTGGAGCGATGGCTTCTCTTCGGAATTTTTGATCATATTTGTCAAATTCGTTGGTTCAAAACGCCTTGACTGTTGGGTCAGAAACTTTTTGAACAACATCTTGACGATAACTGTCGTCAGCCAACATACGATTGATACTAAGAAGTGTGGCGTTTGGATATTCCAATAAAGCCAATATGGCATTGTTGAGAATATATTCCATACGAGCTGACCACACATCTGGCCAGATTTTTTTAAATACTGCCATAAGACCAGAGCTAACTATATGTCTAACTTCAATAGGAACTTGTTCCACAATGTTGAAAGCAATAGGTCATTCGATGTCAGCTGGATTGAAGTACACCACATCTTTTATTCTTTCCTTGGGAACATAATTGATAATTTTGTCGGCTAATTCGCCATGTGGATCCACAATGGCAATGCCGTGATTTTTCATGATATCTGAAAAACACATGTTTTCGATAAAGGTGGATTTGCCGGTACCGCTTTTACCAATGATATACATGTGGTATTTGCGGTCGTTTTTTTTGATGCCAAATTTAACCTTGTTGGCACGAAAATTGGTGGTGCCTAATACAGTCAAGTCGTCGTTATTGTTTGGTGGTTTGGGCATAAGAAAATATATTAAAAATGTTTAAATTATTCCATAATAATAGGTAGGTTTGGAGGAGGAGCTGTTTCTTTGCTCTTGATGTATACCACAGATTGCACAGACACTCTTTGAAATGGAAAATGGTAAATAGCAGCTATTTCTTCGGAGTTCAATACAAAAATTTTCTTTTCGTTGGTGCGTTTAATCACTCTTTGATAAAAATCATTTTTCATTTGTTGTTCTACTTTGGCTTTAGAAAATTGAGCCAATCATTTGTTTAGAGCGCCTTCCACTTTTTGCTCTATACCTTTGTCGGCTATGGCATCAAAAGAATTTTGAGACGTGGTGGCAAATTGTTTTACAAACATAAGCAAAGCGTTTGGCACAAATTTTTGAAAACCTTCTTTGGGTGCAACGTACGCAACCCTAAAATTGCAAGCAAAAGTTCCAAAATCATTTTTTTGTTTTAACAAGTCAGCCATCTTTTTGTCGTCGGCTGATGGCTCCTTTTTTTCTTCTTTCTTCTCTTCCTTTTTTTCTTCTCCTTCGGTGAAGGCCTTTAGCATATCTTTGAGAATACCAGTGCCAATTTCTGCGAAGTGCTGAGAAGCAGTTTTCTTTGGTTCAGGGGCCTTGCCTAAGAGCTTGCCGGTTACCATACCAGAACTTTCTTTGTATTTGGCTTTTTCTGGATCAGAAAGTGGCCTGACTACTAGTTGGGCAATCATGACTCCTTGATAATCAGCTCTATCGGCTGTCTCGGCCAATATGGATATTGGATCGATTATCTTGCTATCGTCATCACTGACAATGTCTTTTTCAATGGTTTTTATTTTGTAGATGTCTTCTTTTTTGAGCTTGTATTCTTCGCCTCACACATCAAAAGAAACATTGGGAATGTTTGGTGCCAATGTGGAAAGCACATCAGTGACTTCAGCAATTCTGATGTCTGGGTATTGAGAATAAATGCCAACTTCCACCAAATCTTTTAATGACTTTGGTGTGATACAAAAATATCTAAGCTGGTTTTTGAAACATATGATTTCAAATATGATAGTTTTGCCGTCTTTGATCTTTATGTTTTTAAGATTTTCAAAAAAGTTTTTCATGGAAGTCACTGGTTGTTTGAAACTGTCTTGAGAAAAGGTTATTTCCAAAAAAACTCTTGGATCTTCGTCGGACTTGGCGGTGAGTTTTTTGTATTCTTTAAAAAACTTTTTGATATATACAAAAAGAGCTAGTGGTATGATTAGCCACCAAAACTCTCTTAGTATTATTGTTGAAAATTCGATAATTTTTGATAAAAAATTTATCATTTATTGCTTTTTAGGCGCTCAAAACCGGTAAATCGTTGATGTCTTGATCGTTTTTAAGCGTTGCTTTTAATTGATATTTGCCGTTGGCAGTTTTTTCGAAACATTTGTTGTTTCTTAGGTTGAACCTAATGGTGTTTTCTTTAGCCATTCTTTGCTCTTGAACTTTTGTGATCAATTCGTCTTCTGAAAGTGCATTGTTGTTGCTGGCTTGGAAAATGTTGGCAATAATATCTTTGATAACTCCTTTGCTGTAGCCCCATTCTGCTAAAGCATAATGACCATGCCCTATCAAAACAAAGCGATCGTCTTTGATAAGCTCATTGTGAACTGTTTGCACACTGACAATCTTTTTCTTTTTGTTGGTTGTTTGGTTGATGATGATGTCTTCGTGCTCTTTGATGTAGTTGGTGAGAGCTTTAAAATGAACTGGCTTTTTGAGATAGTATTTCATTAAGAAATAGGCCTTGTCACGAGCATTGAGTGGATTGATGATTGATCATGAAATCAAACCATATTGTCCAAAAGGATTGGCGCCTATTCTCTTGTAGGTGTGCAACACATTGGCCAATTGTTTGGTGGTGGTGGTTTGCTTTTTAATTTTGGCAAAAATTTCTTTGAGGGTCATTGGTTTTTGTTCTTTTTTCAAAATTGACTCTGCCTCTTCGGCTAGTTTTTTGATGCTGTCTAGTGACACGTTGGCAAAGCATCAAAATGGTTTGAAAAAGTTGTTGCCTGAGAAAAAATAAAAACTTTCATCCACTGACAATAAAAAGTTAATGGATGAGTCCTTGATATCATCACCGTAGGTTTCTTTGAGGGAGTTGATAAAAGCAACGTTCTCTAAAACATTGCCATTTGATTTTAATATCTTTTTGGCATTGTTGATAAAAGAAACATACATGGCTGACTTTTTTTGTTTTCTTATGGCGTCGAGTGATTCTTCTTGGATTTGTCTGATGCGTTCTCTGGTAACTTTAAACTCTTTGCCAATTGCATTAAAAGTCATGGCCTTTTCATCTTGAAGACCAAATCTTTTTTGTATGATAGTTTTTTCGCGACCAACCAATGCTTTTGTCAAGTCATCGGTTAAAGTGTTGAGGTTGTTCTTTGGCATAATAATGTATTAATGTTGTTATATTACCTATAATATAACATAGTTATTTAAATAAGTCAAGAGACGTCTTCGCCTTTTTGGTCTATGCTCTTTCAACATATTCGCCCCGATCGGTGTTGATTACTATGGAGTCATCTTGTTTGATAAACATGGGCACGTCCACTTCCAAATCGTTCTCAAGAAGCACTTTTTTCATGGCTCCGCTGGCAGTGTTGCCCTTGGCAGCACCTGGATCTTCTTTGACTTTGTAGGTGATTTTGATTGGCAAAATAAAACTAACTGGCTCTTCTTCCACATAGATGATATCTATTTGGATGTCTTTTTTAAGGTATTTTAGCTTTTCTTCGAATATCTCTGTTTTTAAGCTAAATCGTGATTTGTTTTTTTCATCAGTGAACACCACTTCCTTTTGGTTGTGATATACATAGATGGCCTTTTTTCTTTCGGATTCTAGCTCTTCGAATTTTTCATTTGATTTAAATGATATTTCTTTGGTGGCGTTGGTTTTAAGATTTTTGATTTTTGTTTGCATGAATGCCCCGCCCTTGCCTGGCTTCAAAAATGCATATTCTAAAATAATCCATGGTTGGTTTTCGTGTTTGATTATGGTGCCTTTTGAAAAATCTGATGTTGATATCATATACAAAGTTTATTTTTTAAAAATTGAAAAACGATTGAAAATTTTTATATACAAAATATAATAAAGTGGAAAATATAATTACCAATACAAGTGTTATGATTTTTTGCATATATAAATTTTATTATATATCTATGTTATCACAAAAAATATAAATTTTCAAATCATTCCCAAAAACTATTGACTTTTGCTCATATTTGTAGTAAACTAACACTGTTAAATAAATTCCGCCTCCATAGCTCAGCTGGTAGAGCAACAGCCTTTTAAGCTGATGGTCGCAGGTTCGAGTCCTGCTGGAGGCACAAACCCAGCCACTTTAAGTGGCTGGGAATTTTCTAA
>CAYGJE010000002.1:0-23240 GCA_964350215.1 uncultured Candidatus Saccharibacteria bacterium
ATATAATAATAAATAGATATTTAAAAATATAGGAGGGATAAATGAAAAAAAACGATAGCATGTTAATGTTGATTTTTGCATTCTTGATCTTATGTGTAGTAGCTTTTATTGCACTTCGTCTCTGCAGCGGTAATATTATTGTCATTTAAACGCCGCAAAACCCGAGATTGTGTCTCGGGTTTTTATTATTACGTAAATATGTTATACCCAAAGAACAATAAAACGCATAAACACCAATAATCCACAGTTCAAGAACAATAAAACGCTAATTTTCAATCATAACGTTGCCAGGCAACGCTATGATTGAATAAATAAAGGGTTTTTAGACAATATCAACGTTGCCTGGCAACGTTGATATTGGAATAGTAGCCGATCAGGTTTCTTTTATATGTAACTTTTACTAGATAATTTCGTCATATACAGTATAGTTATTTTTTTAATAAAACAATATGAACAATAAGGAAATAAATGGACAAATAAGAAGCTACTACGCATTTCAGTTTTTCAGGGACTTCTTCCTAATAGGTGGCGTTTTGATACCATTTTTCACAATTTGAGGAGGGATCACATTATTGCAAGTTCAATTTTTGCAATCGTGGTTTATGTTTTGGCATTTTATATTGGAAGTGCCAACAGGAGTAGTGGCCGACTATTTTGGCAGGAAAAAATCAGTTATTATTGGTCTTATTTTTTATTTCTTTGGAGTATTGCTATATGGCACAGTTCCTAATTTTGTTGTCTTTTTGATCTGTGAGTTTATTTTGGCTATGGGCGTGTCTTTGATGTCTGGTGCAGATAGCGCCATGCTATATGACAAGCTAAAGGAACATGGCATGGAACATGAAAGCAAAAAATTCTTTGGCAAAGCACAATCATGAAAGCTCTTGGGGCTCATGATATCAGCGCCAATAGGCAGCTACATTGGAGCCAAAATGGGGCTCAACTATCCTATGATTTTCTCATCCATATTTATTATTTTTGCCATGTTTGCTATTCAAAAAATGAAAGATACCACTCACTATCTAAAACAGAACGAAGATAAAAAATATTATGATATTTTTAAGAGTGGCATCAACTTTATCAAACAAAATTCGATGGTCAAAAAACTATCGCTAAATGGAATATTAGTTGCTTCAGCCGGATATTTTGTTATATGGCTCTATCAACCATTGCTTTTAAAAATAGGAGTTCCAATTTCGCTATTAGGGTATTGGCATGCATTTTTAGTGGTAGTTCAGATTTTTATATCCAGCAACTTCGTGTTTATCGAAAAAATATTTGGTTTCAAAAGATATCTCAAAATCAGTGCAATTTTAGTCGCAATTGGATTTTTTGTGGCTGCCATAACATCAAATATAGCTGCGGCAATAGTTTTTCTGGTTTTGGCAGGAGGGTTTGGTCTCACAAGATTTGAACTTATCTATGCTCAGCTCAACAAATATTTGCCATCAGAAAACAGATCCACCATACTTTCTGCGATAAAACTTTTTCATACTCTATTCTTGGTTTTGATCAACCCTCTAATAGGACTCATGGCTGACCAAAACTTATCTTTTGCATTTATTTTTATAGCTCTGATATCACTGTCGTCCTTGCTTGTAAAAGAATAAGCACAAAAAAACACCTGGAATTTCCAGGTGTTTTTTGTTTGCTATTATTGATTTTTTTGTTATACTATATCTATAAAAATAAAAATATATTATGCCAAAAAAGAATTGACATAGTTATGATATTGATCAAATTTTCAAAGAATTAAAAACCGACAAGGATAATGGATTATCATCCAAAAATATTCCAACACTAATCAAAAAACACGGGAAAAATATTTTGCCAGAAGAAAAAAAGGCAACGGTTTTTTCTTTGATTTTTGCACAATTCAAAAGTCCACTCATTTTGATTTTGATAGTCGCTGGCACCATCACTTTGTCGATGGGTCATTTCACGGATTCAATAATAATTTTTAGCACTGTCATGCTGAACACAGTGATCGGTTTTACTCAAGAAAAAAAGGCATCAGACGTGCTCAGCAAATTAAAATCTCTAGCAAGGGTCAAATCATATGTCATAAGAGACGGGCTAGAAAAAGAGGTCTATCAAGATGATTTGGCAATAGGAGATATTATTATTTTGCATGCTGGTAATAAGGTGCCAGCTGACTGCAGAGTTGTTGAATCGCATGCCTTAAAGTCCAACGAGAGTGCACTCACAGGAGAATGACAGCCAGTGCCCAAAACAACAGAAACACTTCCAGAAAAGGCAACTATTTTTGAACAAAAAAATATGTTGTTTATGGGCTGTGGCATTGATAGCGGCTGAGGCAAGGCAGTTGTTGTGGAAATAGCCGAACAAACAGAGATCGGCAAAATAGCAGACCTACTAAAACATACAAAAAAAGAAAAAACCATAATCCAAAAAAAGATAGATCACTTGGGAAGATGGATATCCATTGGGGTTGTATTCATAGCGGTGTTCGTTTTTTTCACTGGCTTATTGAGCAATCGTTCTTTTTTGGAAATGTTTTTAATATCCGTGGCCTTGGCAGTCGCAGCCATTCCCGAGGGATTGGCTGTAGCACTTACAGTTATATTGTCATTGGGCATGGCGAGGATTTTGGAGCAAAAAGGACTGGTTCGAAATATTATTTCAGCAGAGACACTTGGTAGCACATCTGTCATCGCCACTGACAAGACCGGCACACTCACAGAAGGAAATATGCAAGTATCAGATATTTTTGCTGGCAAAAAAAGCATGCTTTCAGATGAAAAAATAGTTAGCAAAATAAACAAAATAACAAAAGAAGATGAGCTAAAAATGCTTTCACTCAAAACAGCAGTTTTGTGTAGCGAAGCGTTTATAGAAAACCCAGAAGAGGCATTAGAAAAATGAGTGGTAAGGGGAGACCCAATGGAAAGGTCTTTGATAATGTCTGGCATAAATGTTGGCATCACCGAAGACAAAATCAAAAATAGCAAAAAAGAACTAGAACGCAAGCCATTTGATTCAGCTAGCAAATATTCTGCTGTTTTGTATGATCACGACGACCAAAACTACATGCTTTATGTGTTGGGTGCACCCGAAATACTTTTAGACAAATCAAACAAATTTGACGACAAAGATATAATAGACATGGATGCTGATTTGAAATCAAATATTAGTCAAAAACTAGAACATATAGCCAGCAAAGGACAAAGAATTATTGCCACTGCTTACAAAAAAATACCCAAAACCGAAGGCAACAACTTTAATTTGCCAAACTCATGCGATATCACCAAAATATGTAATGACTTGGTTTTTTCAGGCATCATTTCTTTGAGTGATCCATTGAGAAAAGATATCAAAGATGTCATGGCATCTTGCAAATCAGCTGGCATCAATGTTATAATTGTGACAGGAGATCACCGATTGACTGCCAAAGCCATTGCCGAGGAAATAGGATTCAAAATAACAAGTAGGAATATTGTTGACGGGGTAGAACTGACCCAAATGACCGATCAAGAGCTCAAAAGCAGAATAAAGGAAATCAAAGTATATGCCCGCGTAGAGCCATCCCAAAAGGTGAGAATTGTTGATGCATGAAAAGAGCTGGGATATCAAATTGCCATGACAGGAGACGGTATAAACGACGCTCCGGCGCTTAGAAGGGCTGATATAGGCATTGCTCTTGAATCAGGCACAGATATTGCCAAAGAAGCAGCTGACTTGGTTCTTTTGTCAGATGATTTTTCCATTGTGGTCAAAGCCATAAGAGAAGGTAGAAAAATCGTTGACAATATGAAAAAAACGATTGTCTTTATGGTCTGCGAATGTTTTTCAGAGATAGTGTTGATATTAGGGAGTATTGTTTTTGGCCTACCAATATTTATTTTACCAGTTCAAATATTATGAGAAAACTTAATCGAAGGTAGCCCTCAAGGAATTGCCATTGCTTTTGAGCCAGAAGAAGCAGACATTATGAAAAGAAAACCTGAAAGCAGCAAGACGCCATTGTTTAGTCCGCTCATGAAAGATATAATATTCAAGTTTGGCATAATCACTGATATCATTTTATTCTTTATTGCCTGGGCATTGTATCGCAATGGTATGCCGATTGAGGAAGTCAGAACATTTTGTTTTGTTGGTCTTGCTATATCGTCTTTGTTTTATGGGTTTTCTTGCAAAAATTTCAAAAAAAACCTATGACAATACAATCCATTTAACAACAAATGACTCAATCTATCAATTTTATTTGGATGAGTCATGATTATTTTGGCAGTGTACAATCCAGTTTTACAATTATTGCTCAAAACAGTTCCGCTTCCTGTCTTTGATTGAATTCTCTTAATGGGGCTAGGTATATTCCAAATTTCCATCATAGAGGCAGTGAAGTGATGACATATTAAAAAATCAACATAAAATATAAATATGATTAAAGCTGTTATCTTTGATATGGACGGAGTGATATCCGACACTCAAAAGCTTCACTCGAGAGTTGAGTCCAGCATTTTATCACGTTTTGGAGTGGACATTTCACCAGAAGAAATTACTTTAAAATATTCTGGAGTCAGAACCAAAGAATTTTTCAATGAACTCTTAACAAACGCAAATGTGGAGTTTGATTTAAATGCACTTATGCTTGAAAAATGAGAAAAAATGGAAGAGCTAGCCAAAGTGACAGTTGATTATGTTGATGGCATATATGAGTTACTCGACATGTTAGTAGCAAGCAATATCACGCTTGCCGTGGGCACAGCATCCAGCACCAAATATGCAAATTCTGTGTTGCAAAAATTAAATGTTTTTGACAAATTTTTATCAATTGTGACTGGCGATATGGTCCAAAAGGGAAAGCCCGACCCAGCAATATTTTTGCTAGCAGCCAACAATATTGGTGTTGACCCAAATGACTGTCTTGTGATTGAAGATGGCATTAGTGGCATGATTGCCGCCAAACTAGGAGGTATGAAATGCATTGGCCTGGTCAAAAATATTGACTTTGATAAATATCCCACCCAAAACCAAGTGCTATCGTTAAGCTACATAACCAAAGAATACCTAGAAAATTTGTAGTTGATTTTTATTACAAAGTTATGCTATAATATATATAATAATTAATTTCACAATATGAAAACAATTTACGCTGGTTTTATGGGCAAGGGCAATTGCGGCAAAGGCACCCAAGCCAAACTGTTGGCACAAAAATACAATCTTCAAATGATATCCACTGGATCCATGCTACGAGAGTGAGTTCTAAATGATCCAGATCATTTTTTGACCCAAAAAATAAATCATGATATCGACAGTGGCAACTTAATACCATCTGCCATTGTTTTTTATTTGTGATTTTCCAAATTAATCACACTCAAGGAAGATCAAGGCATTGTTTTTGAAGGCAGTCCACGCATGCTTATAGAAGGGCAAGCCATGGAAGAAGTTTTCAAATGAATGGAAAACAACCAGCTTTTTATATTTAACCTTGATATTCCTGATTCAGAATCAGCTTATCGGTCTTCCATAAGAAGATACTGTCCAAAATGTCACAAAACATATTCACTTGATTTTGATCCAGGAATCACTCATTGCAAAGATGACAATACCGAGCTTATAATCCGCGACGATGACAAACCAGAGGTTGTGCAAACCCGTCTAGAAGAATACAACAAGCTAGTTGTGCCAACCATAAACTTTTTAAGATCAAGAGGAGTTTTGCATGATATCAATGGAGTTGGATCAGTGGAAGAAATATTTGCAAATATCGACAAAGTAATTCAAGAAAATTTTAAACCAAATTAATGATCACCATAAAAACAAAAAAAGATATAGAAATATTAAAAGAAGGAGGCAAGATTTTGGCAAAAGTTCTAAAAGAGGTTTCCAAAATGGTCAAGCCAGGAGCTTGTGCCAAAGACCTAGATGATTTTGCCTACAAGTTCATCATTGATCACGATTCCAAGCCAGCATTTTTAAATTATAGCGCCGACTTCATGGACAAGCCATTTCCAGCCACACTTTGTGTGTCCAAAAATGACATAATCGTTCATGGTGTACCCACTAAAGATTTGATTTTTTATGAAGGTGATATAGTATCCATTGACTGCGGTCTAGTGTACAAAAACCTATACGTGGACAGTGCTGTCACTGTTGCAGTTGGCAAAATAAAACCAGAGCATCAAAAACTCATGAAAGTTACCAAAGAAGCATTAGAAAAAGGAATTAAAATGGCGAAAAAAAACAACGCTCTGGGAGATATTGGCCATGCCATCCAATCACACATAGAAAAAAATGGATTTTCAGTAATCAAAGAATTGATTGGTCATGGTGTTGGCTATCAGCTTCATGAAGAACCAGAAGTATACAACTTTGGTATTCCAAACACTGGTATCAAGCTTCAGCCAGGATATGTTTTGGCTCTAGAACCAATGGCCACCAAAACAGAAACCACAATAACTCAAACAGATGATGATGAATTCAAAACAGCCAATGACGAGTATGCAGCTCATTTTGAACACACAATAGTTGTGACAGAGAGGGAACCAATAATAGCAACAATTTCCTAATAATCTAATACTCCCTTAACCCCCATAAAGGGGGACGGGCTGTAAGCTAATATTCTAAACAAAAGGCGAAAACCAGAAGGCAATAACCCCTAAACCTTTAGAAAGCTTTCTAAAGGATGGGCCTACGGCTAATAATCTAATATTCTAAACGGAAAGCGAATGCAAAGAAATAATCCAAAAAAATTTACCCCCTTCTTTAGAAACTCATTTGAGTTTCGACGTTTGCAAAACGTCTGAGTTTTAAAAGGAGGGGGATAAACACAAATCATGAGATTTTTAGGAATTGACTATGGCAACAAAAGAATAGGGATATCGATTAGTGACCAGTCAAATGTCATAGCTAATCCATATTCCACAATCATCAACAAAGGCCACAAAGAAGTAGTCAAAGAAATAAAAGATATTATAGCTCAAAAAGAAATTAGTCACATTGTGATTGGAATGCCTTTTAGTTTTGATTTTGACGAAACCGAACAAACCAAAACAACACAGGGATTTATCGACTATCTCAACAAAGAAATGCCACAAATCAGCGTGGTCATAGAAAATGAAATCTTGTCCACCAAAGAGGCAGAAAACAAGCTCGACAACCACAAAAACAAAAAATCAGTTATTGACGAAACTGCCAGCTGCTTAATTTTACAAAGTTTTTTAGATAAACGCCATGATCAACAATAATGAGCTAGAAAAAAACATTAGTTTAGACAAATTCACCACTTTTAAAACCGGCGGTTTGGCTAGGTTTTTTGCCAAAATAGACAACATCGAAAATCTTTTGGAGTGTTTGCAGGCAGCTCAAAAAAGCAAAATGCCAGTTTTTATTTTGGGAGCTGGCAGCAACATTTTGATAAACGACGAAGGATATGACGGACTGGTTTTGAAAGTTGCCAACAAAAAACTAGAAATCAATGACAACCAAAACGGCACATTTGATATTGTGGTGGGAGCAGGGTGAGGACTCAACAATCTCATCAATGTTTTGACTGAAAAATCCATATCAAGTGTTGAAAAATTATTTGGCATACCCGGCACAATTGGCGGGTCCATAAGAGGCAATGCCGGAGCAAATGATTTTGAAATAAAAGATGTAATAAAAAAAGTTTATAATATAGATTGACTAAAATTTAATAATTATAATTTTGAAATCAAAGATTACAATTTTAGTGATTGTGCTTTTGGATATCGCGACAGCATATTCAAAAGAAAACAAAATATAATTTGAGAAGCTGTGATAAGAGGAGTTGCGTGTGACAAAAGCATCTTAAAAGAAACTTCTCAAGCCATCATTTCCAAAAGGATTAGTTCTCAACCATATGATTTGCCCAATGCTGGATCAATATTCAAAAACCCCACGCTTGAAGAATTTGATTTCACCAAAATAAATCCAGCAGAGCTATTTGTGGTAGAAAATAAAGGGCAAAAACAGGTTCCAGCTGGCTGATTGATAGATCAATGCGGACTAAAAGGGTATAGCATCAATGGTGCTAAAGTTTCTGAAAAGCATGCCAACTTTATTGTGAATTTTGATCATGCCAAAAGTATCGATATACACAATCTAGTCAATTTTGTCAAGGACAAAGTTTTTGACAAATTCAAAATATCTTTGGTAGAAGAAATTCAAATGATAGGATTTTAAAAAAATAATTTCAAAAAATTTTCCAAAAATATTTTTTACAAAAAATCGCTAAAAGGACTTGATTTTTTTTAAAAAATGTTTTACAATATATGTGAAAGTAAAAACAAAATATTTTTCCAAAAATATTTTGTTAGGTCGAACCAGAAAAATTAAAAAATAAAATTTTTATCATGGCTGCAAAAAAGAAAACAGTAAAAAAGACAGTAGCTAAGAAGCCAGTTGCAAAGAAAAAAGTTGCAAAGAAGACTGTCAAGAAAGTTGCCAAAAAGCCAGTTGCAAAAAAGAAAACTGTAAAAAAGGCAAAAAAATAAACTAACTTCACCGTTAATTTATTTTACAAGATAGACTACTTTGTAAAATAGTTTATTAAAGAAAGCTTGGCCACCTCCCCAAAAGGGAGGTGGCTTTATTTTTAAAATAAAAAAGGAGCTTTTCGAAAAGCTCCTTGTTATGTCCACGATGGTTTTTTGGTTCTTAGATACCTTTTTTCATATTCTGACTCAGTATCATAATATTCAATAAAGGCAATGGCGACTATTTTGTATTTTAAGCGAAGACGGAGATAAAAATCAATGGCTTTGTCTGTTTTGAGTCCAGTATCAAAAGATCCGTGATAAACGCCCGCATACATAGTAATGTTTTTCTTCAAAATAACCCTCCTTTTTAAAACGACTATTCATATTATACACCAAAAACAAACCAAAGTCAATATCACGGCTTTACAAAATATTTGTATTATTGCATGGTTTTTTGTGGATAACTTCGAAGTAAAATCCCTAAAAACTATTGACTTTTTTATTTTTGTGGAGTATAATATAAGAGAAGTGTAGGAGAGTGGAACAAAGTGGGGAAAACTCAAAAAGTTTGTGGAAAACCATTTATCCTGCAGTTCAAGCTTTCTTTAGTAAATTAGCAAATAATTTACTTAAAATGTTTTCTTTTGGTCGGTCTTAAAAAAATTAAATATTTTTTTAACATGTTCATCGGCGAATACAAACACACAATTGATTCAAAAAACAGAATCACCATACCATCAAAATTTCAACCACAGCTTGCTGAGGGTGCTGTTTTGACGAGAGGTTTGGACAATTGTTTGTTTCTATTTACTATGGAAGAATGAAAAAGAGTTGCCGAACAAATAAAAGAACAATCTTTCACGACAGCCAATGCTCGTGCTTTTAGTCGTTTGATGTTGGCAGGAGCTATGGACGTAAAACTAGATAGTCAAGGAAGGGTCTTGATACCAAGCTATCTTTCTGAATATGGCAAGCTAAATCAAAAGGCAGTTGTGGCTGGATTGTATGATCGCTTAGAAATTTGAGACGAAAACGCCTGAGAAGAATACAAAAAGAACACTGAAAACAATGCCAATGAAATAGCCGAGCAAATGTCAAGTTTGGGAATATAGACACTTAAAAAATAAATTTTTTCTATGCACGTTCCAGTTCTCCTAAAAGAAACAATAGAAGGGCTCAATCCAAAACCCAATTTCAACTACATAGATTGCACATTGGGTGAAGGTGGACACAGCTTGGAAATACTCAAAAAAATAATTCCTAATGGCAAATTGTTGGGTATAGATTTTGACCAAAGAAATATCGATTTTTCAAGAAACAAATTTATAGAAAACGGCATCAAAGAAGACAATTTTACTTTTGCCAACGACAATTTCAAAAACCTAGAAAAAATAGCCAAAGAAAAGAAATTTGAAAAAATAGATGGAATATTATTTGACCTAGGGCTCAACACCTATTTTTTAGAAGACAGCCAAAGGGGATTTACCTTTAGAAACGACGAACCACTAGACATGCGATTTGACGCCAGCACTGAGCTCACTGCCAGTCAAATAGTCAACAATTTTGCACAAAAAGAAATCCAAAAAATATTAGAAGAATATGGCGAAGAAACATTTGCCAAATCAATATCCGAAAACATAATCCTATTTAGAAAAACAGACAAAATCGAAACCACCTTCCAGCTAAACGAGATAATTTACAAATCAACTCCTCATTGATATCACAAGAGAAAAATCAATCCATCCACCAAGACATTTATGGCACTGCGCATATATGTGAACAGTGAATTCGCAAACCTCAAAAAAGCATTATCTGGTGCATCATCCATAGTCCAAAAAGAAGGCAAAATAGCTGTGATAACCTTTCACTCACTTGAAGACAAAATTGTAAAAGCATATTTCAAACAGCTAATCAGCACCAAAGAGTTTAGGCCCTACAACAAAAAAGTTATAGCGCCCAAATGAAGCGAAATCAAACAAAACAAAAAAAGCCGATCAGCCAAGTTACGTATAATAATCAAAAATTAACAAATTTAAACACAACATCATGACCATTCAAAGCTATTACTACAAAAAACCAAGCGAAGCAGCCATTTTACCAAAAATCAATTCACATATCAATATCAAAAAGATTAAAAGATCTGGCATTAGTTATGTTGAAGGCATCAATGGTGCATCCAAAAACAAGTTTGTTTTGGTAGGAATCATTGGTTTATTTGTTGTGCTAGCTTTGAGCTATATCTACAATCTCTCAGAAGTTACTAGATTGGGCTATCAAATATATGATCTCAAAACCAATATCACTGCCTATGAAAAAGAAAATGCTGAGCTCAAATCACAATTAGTTCGCAACGCATCATCAGACACAGTGGCAAGATGAGCTGAAAGCAATGGTTTTGTCAAAAACGAGGCATTTTCATATTATGAAGTAAAAAATCAAATTATTGCCGTCAAAACAAGCAACTTCTAAAAATTTATCGCCAACATCATGAGAAAATATTACAAAAACGATTTGATTGTAGATAAAAATCGAATAAAGTTGATGCAAATAATTTTTGCAATATTTTTTGTGATGCTCTTCATTGTTTTGTTAAACATGCAAGTATTAGATGGTCATGATAGCACGTTTGCTTCTGATCTCAAAGAAGCCACTAGAAGCACTCCAGTCCAAAGAGGCAACATATATTTCACCGACAAACAAGGACAGTTAACTCCAGTAGCCATCAACAAAGTGTATAAAACCATTTACGCTGACCCAGCTATTCTAAAAAAAGAAAACAACATAGAAAAAGCTGTTTCAGTTTTGTCTAGTATTTTGGAATTAGACGAGCAAAATCTCAGAGAAAAATTCAACAAAGAAAACAGTCGCTATGAACTATTAGTCAAAAAAACAGAAAATGATTTTATAACAAAACAAATTGAAGCATTAAAAATAAACGGCATATTTGTGGAAGAGTCGTTTGATAGATATTATCCTTTTGGCACATTAGCCAGCCATGTTATTGGGTTTATGTCAGAAACGCAAGAAGATACCAAAAAGGTAGGGCGTTATGGCTTGGAACGATACTACAACGACGCGCTAGAAGGCAAGGAGGGTGTGCTAGTGGGGTTTAGAGATGGGCTGGGCAGCATTATCAGAAGTTTGCGAACAAAGGAGCAAATGGCTGTCAATGGAGCATCACTAGTCACCACCATTGACAAAAACATCCAATATCAAGCCGATTTAGAGGTCAAAAATTTAGTAGAAACAAGAATTGCCAGCTCAGGATCTATTATTGTGATGGATCCAAAAACAGGTAAAATTTTAGCATTGTCCAACTATCCAAATTACGACTTAAACAATTTTTCAAAAGTCAAAAACTATTCAGTATACAAAAATTATGCAGTCGAGGATGCCATAGAAATCGGATCAGTCGTTAAAGTTTTAACAATGTCAGCTGGAATAGACGCTGGCGTTGTAAGCCCAAATACCACCTATCAGGACAAAGGATATGTCACGCTCAACAATCGCACAATCAAAAATTTTAGAAATGAGGTCTACAACAAAGTAGATATGACCAAAGTTTTAGAAAAATCAATCAACACTGGTTCTATTTTTGTGTCCCAGCAATTAGGTAAAGAAAAGTTCTTTGATTATCTCAAAAGATACAAGCTCAACAAAAGAACAGGCATTGATTTGGCCAATGAGGGGCAAGGCAGTTATGCCAACATAGAAAGAAAACATGCCACAGCTGTTGATTTTGCCACTGCCAGTTATGGGCACGGCATCACTGTTACTCCACTTTCACTTTTGAGGGCCTACGCTGCTATTGCCAATGGCGGAGAAATGGTCACACCATATATCGTGGAAGCATTAAAGCAGCCAGATGGTGAGTTTAGCGCTATCAACAAACAAGAGCTAGTGAGCGAAAGAGTGATTAGCAAAGAAACAGCCAAAACAATAAAAGATATGATGGTAAGTGTGGTGGAACATGGCTATGGCTCAAGAGCCAAAATACCAGGATATTTAATGGCTGGCAAAACAGGAACCGCTGATATTGTGTATCAAGGCAAATATTCCAATGACACCATCCAAACATTTGCGGGATTTTTCCCAGCCAATGATCCAAAGGTGGCGATGTTGGTTTTAATCGACAGACCAGCTATTGGCGAAGCAGCCAGCGGCACAGTCACATTGGGTTTTCGCAATTTAGCCAGATTTATTATCAACTACTACAATATCCCACCAACAGAAAATTTAAACAACTAAAAATATCTTATGGACAAAAGAAAGATTGCCACAATTTTGAGTTCAATTATTGCTCGTCTTATTATTTTCAAATATAAGCCGATAGTGGTGGCTATAACTGGTAATGTTGGTAAATCTTCCACCAAAGAGGCAGTAGAAATAATTTTGTCCAACAAATACACCACCAGGAAAAACGAATTAAACTACAACACAGAAATAGGAGTTGCTTTAACCATCATGGGCATCAACGCTGAAGGCAGCGGCAGCACAAAAGTTTGACTTTCGTATTTGCTCAAGGGTATCAAACAAATAATATTCAAAAACAAAAATTATCCACAAGTGTTGATTTTGGAATATGGAGCTGACAGGAAAAACGATATCTCAAAACTGTGCAAAATAGCTCGCCCAGATATAGCCATAGTCACCAATATTGGACAAATACCAGTTCATATAGAATTTTTTGATGACGTGGACAGCGTGTACGAAGAAAAATCCAGCATCATAAAAATGCTCAAAGAAAAAGGCACAGCCATTTTGAATTTTGACAATGAAAAAATATTTGATTTCAAAAAATTCACAAAAGCAAAAATCATTTCATATGGGTTCAACAGCAATGCCGATGTCCATATTAGCAGCTACAAAATAGAACCAGCAAATGATTTGCTAGACAGCACCATGTATGTCCGGTTTGAATACAAAAACCATTTTGCACCATTCGAAATAAAAAAGTTTCTTGGCAAAGGATTTGCTTATTCATTTTTGTGTGGCATTGCCACTGGGATTGCTCTTGATATGAACTTAGTGGACTGTTTGAACGCTTTGGAGCAATACAAAGGCCTTCCAGGGCGACTAAATCTAATACAAGGCATAAAAAACAGCTACATTATCAATGATTGCTACAATGCCTCACTGATTGCTGTTGAAAATGCAATTGAGCTTATGAGCGACCTCACAGACGGCAAAAAGGTATTTGTGTTTGGTGACATGAAAGAGTTAGGAACATTTTCTGAAAAAGCCCATCGACTTGTCGCCAAAGCCATCATTGACAACAAAATTGACCGAGTGGTTTTAGTTGGCAATCAAGTGTGCTTCACTCAAGAGTCACTCATCAAACAAGGATTCGACAAAAACAAAATATTTGAATTTAAAGAGTCACAAGATGCACGACTAAAAATACAAGACATAATATATCCAGGTGATTTAATTTTGATAAAAGGGTCACATAGCATGAACATGAATATTATTTCAAAAGAAATTGCATTTGATCCTCTCAGCATAGATAAAATTTAAATTAGCGTACTAGTTAGCAGCGTCTCCGCCTTAGCAACACCAGCCCTTTCGTAGCAACGAAAGGGCTGGTGTTTTTGCAAAAATGAAGTTTTGGTGTATAATATTGACTTGCCCAGAGCTGTTCATTGTCTCTCGGTACGGTTGCTATCTTTGGAAAAATTTGATAATCTTTTAGTGTACAAACCTACTAAAAAATTACATTATGGACATTAATTTTGTTAGTAAAAACTACACTTTAACTCCAAGCGAGGAAAAGGTATTAGAAAAAAAGTCGAATGCTATAATGAAGCTTGTCAAAAAGCAAAAAGGCAATCCAGTTCTCAAATTTGACATCGAAGAGCTGCCAAAAGTGGACAACAATGGCAATCAATATCGATTTGAAGCCAACTTTATATTTTATGACAAGTCAATCTACGTTGAAAAACTTTCTAGCACATTGAGAAATGCCATCGACGATTGTTTTTCCGATTTAAAAATGCAAATTACCAAAGAAAACAAAAAATACAAAACCAAAATTTTCAAAAACGCATTCAAAAATAAATACGCTTTTTTAAACAAACTTTTAGGTAAAAAAAGAAACAATCAACAGCCATATGACAATATGGAATAAAAAGAAAATATATTTAAAAATTTAATCACACATTATGTCACTACTCAGTAAACTATTTGATAACAACCAAAAATTTATCAAAAAACACCAATCCACTGTCAACAAAATCAACAATCTAGAAAAGGATTTAAAAAATCTTTCCAATGACCAGCTCAAAAGCAAATCAGAAGAATACAAAGAGCTTATTCGCTCCAATCAAAAACAAACAAAAGATATTTTAGAACCAGCTTTTGCTCTAGCAAGAGAGGTTAGTTTTAGAACTCTCAAACAAAGACATTTCGACGTTCAACTCTTTGGAGGTATTGCTCTTTTTGAAGGCAAAATTGCCGAAATGAAAACCGGAGAAGGTAAAACTTTAACAGCTGTCCTCAACAACTACATCAATGCACTAGAAGGCAAGGGTGTGCACGTGGTCACAGTCAACGACTACTTAGCAAAACGTGACGCTGTTTGGATGGGGCAAATTTATCATGCACTCGGATTGTCTATAGGGTGTATATCTCAATCAGGATCTTTTGTTTATGACCCATCATACACCAATGAAATCATCAACAAAGACGCTGGCCATATTGATCAAGAAAGAGACACCACTGGAAGCTTCAAAGTTTTTGATGAATTTTTGCGACCAGCCACAAGAAGAGATGCCTATCTATGTGATATCACCTATGGCACCAGCTCAGAATTTGGATTTGATTATCTTAGAGATAATCTAGCTCCAAGCTTGGAGCATGCAGTGCAGCGTGGGCATCATTTTGTGACAATAGACGAAATCGATAGCATTTTGATTGACGAAGCTCGCACGCCACTCATCATTTCTCAGCCAGATGCTGAATCATCATCACTCTACAAACAATTTGCTATGTTTGCTCCTCAAATGAAAGAAGGAGAGGACTTCACAATCGATTGAAAATTAAAAGCTATTTCCATGCTTGAACCAGGTCTCGACAAAGTGGAAAGGACTCTTGGTTTCAATATTTTTGATAGCAATGGCATTGCTTTGGTGCATCACTTAGAAGAAGCTCTCAAAGCAGAGTTTATATTCAAAAGAGACAAAGAATACATTGTCAAAGATGGCAAAGTTATGATTGTGGACGAATCAACTGGCCGAGTTATGCCTGACCGAAGATGATCTGGTGGCTTGCATCAAGCTGTGGAAGCCAAAGAAAGAGTAAATATCGAGCCAGAAAGTAAAACCGTGGCCACAGTCACCATCCAAAACTATTTTCGTATGTACAAAAAAATATGCGGCATGACTGGCACAGCCACCACTTCAGCTGAAGAATTTTTAACTGTCTACAAAGTAGAAGTGGTGTCCATACCAACCAACAAGAAAAACATCAGAATTGATTTGACAGATCAAATCTATCGCACTGAAAAAGGAAAATATCAAGCCATCATCCAAGAAATAAAATCAAGAAACGAAAAAGGGCAACCAGTATTGGTGGGTACCCGCAGTGTTGAGATAAATGAAAAAATATCAAAACTACTTTCCATTGAAGGCATTGCTCACAATGTTTTGAATGCCAAGCAACACGAACGTGAAGGAGAAATAATTGCTCAAGCAGGTAAATATGGAGCAGTCACCGTTGCCACCAACATGGCAGGACGTGGTGTGGATATTATCTTAGGAGGCAATCCAGCCACTGATGAAGAAAAAGAAAAGGTATTACAAACCGGAGGTCTTTTTGTGTTGGGCACAGAGCGTCACGAAGCTCGACGCATCGACAATCAATTGCGTGGACGTGCTGCCAGACAAGGTGATCCAGGTGAAACCCAATTTTTCATTTCACTAGAAGATGAGCTTATGATTTTTGCTCCCAAAACAATAGGCAAAATGATGGAAAAACTTGGCTTCAAAGAAGACGAGGCAATATCTCATGGTATGATTAGCAAATCAATCGAAGCAGCTCAATCAAAAATCGAAGGCATAAACTTTGACATCCGAAAGCATGTTTTGGAATACGATGATGTTCTAAACAAACAACGCCAAGCAGTGTATGCCAAGCGCCAAGCATTTTTAAAAGAAAATGACGACAGCAAAATCAAAGAACTATGCTTACAGCTAGCCAACGAAAGAATTCAAAATGACATCAAAACCCATATAACTGATATGGCTGGTTTTCAAAATTACATCAAGACCCTCAAGCTTGATATATCCGAAGAACAAGCCAAAGCAAACTGAAACAGCAAAGACAAAGCAAGCTATTTAATTTTTGAAAAAATAAAAGAAATATACATAAGCAAAGAAGAATCAATCGAAAATTTTGATCAAATTTGCAAAAATGTAGCACTCAGCATTATCGACAATCTTTGGATGGTGCATTTAGAAAAAATGCAACAACTTCGCGACAGTGTGTCACTAAAGGCCTACGCCAATGTGGAGCCAATTGTTGTGTACAAAAAGGACTCATTTGAATTCTATCAAAACCTATGAAATGATTTGCCAAATTATCTTTTGGATTTTATCATCAGCTACAACACCACCAAAAACGATGAAGTTAGAAAAGAAAGAACCATTGTCATTGGTGCCAATGAAAAAGTTGGACGCAATGACCCATGCCCATGTGGTTCCGGCAAAAAATACAAACATTGCTGCGGCAAATAAAACATATAACACGTCATGACCAAAAAAGAAAAGCTACAATACCTAAAGCAAGGGCATCAAAAAATGAGAGATTTAATTTCCAATCTCAACGATTTTCAAATAAATGATTTGAAAGTTTTGGATGATTGAACCACAAAAGATGTTTTGTCGCATTTGGCTGCCTGAAATATAGAAAACATCAAAAGGATTGAAGTGCTTTTGACTTCAAAAGAAATTCCTTGGTGATGGAATTCACCAGAAGGAGACGATGAATTCAATGAAAAGGCAATAGCGCAAAGAAAAGACAAAAGCGCTCAAGAAGTAATAAATGAATGAGAGAATTCTTTTCAAAACTTTATGAAAAGAGCAGAGGAATTGTCCGACGAAGAGTGGGATCATAATAGCCCAATACCGCTGAAAGAATTTTTTGTTTATGAATATTATGGCTTAGAACACGAAGGCGGCCATGCCAAGCAAATAGAAGGGTTTTTAAAAAACCAATAACGTGCATCAAAGCAATATGTCAAACATTTTTAATTTTTTTAGCCCAGTTGATCACAAAATTATCAACAAATTGATAGAACTCGACAGTCAACAAAAAGACGAAGAGTTTTTGGTTTTTCAAAAAGGAGAGCTAGCCAAAGTCAAACTCTGTGAAAACCACGAACCCATTTTACCATTACAAGGCAATCTAGACCAAAACATTGTCATCAAGCTTGGCAATTTGAGATTGCCAGATGTTGACGATAACGAACGTATGTTTTTGAGAAAAACAGTAATCAAAAAACTCAATCAAGCTCAATCTATTCTACCAAAAGGATATCACTTGGTGATCAGGGATGCTTTTAGGTCAGAGGGTATAGTATGAAAACTTTATCAAAAATATTGAAACAAAGTCAAAGAAGACAACCCGAATTTTTCAGACAAAGAAATAGATATTTTTATACGAGGCAAGCTAGCCATGCCAGACGACAATGTTCCTCCAGGTCACATGACTGGAGCAGCTGTTGACGTGGAAATTTGCGATGATAGTGGTCAATATTTATTGCTAAGAGATGCAGGCACAAACATGATCAGCAGTCCAAAACATCAGCACACCTTTTGTCCAGATTTGCCAAAAGAAATGCACGAAAACAGAATGCTGCTTTACCGCACCATGACCAAAGTTGGTTTTAGTAATTTTTTTAGAGAATATTGGCACTACTCCTATGGCGATGCCTACTGAGCGCTTAAACGAAAAAAGAAAATCGCCATCTACGGTGTCCCCCAAATTAACAAATAAAACTATAATAAAAAATTAATATGCTATACAACAAGCTTGTTAGAGACAAAATACCGGAATACATAAAAAGCAAAGGCGGCAATGCTGTATTTCATATTGCCGCAGAGCAAGAATATCAAATCAAGTTAAAAGAAAAACTACTTGAAGAGGCCAACGAATTTTTAAATGACGAAAACATCGAAGAATTAGCCGATTTGCTAGAAGTTATTGATGCCATTATTCTATACAAAGGATTTGATAGAAATGAATTGGATCAAGTCAAGATTGCCAAAGCAGAAAAGAAAGGGAAGTTTAACGACAGAATAATTTTAGATGAATCATAGAATTTTGTATTGTTTTTTTTCGAAAAATATATTATAGTTAAAATACAATATCCCCTAAACCTTTAGAAAAAATTCTAAAGGACGGGCCTACGGCTAATAATCTAATACTCTAATATTCTAAACAAAATACAAATGCGGAATACAAATTCAAAAACACACACCCATCTTTAAAACAAACCTTTATGTTCAACATCAAAACAGAACAATTTAGTGGGCCTCTTGATTTGCTTCTTCGACTGGTCGAAGAACATAATCTTGAAATAACCGATATCTCATTGTCCAATGTGACCAATGAATATTTGGCATACATTCAAAACATCAACGCCAATTCAAACGAGCTGGCCGATTTTTTGGTTATTGCGTCTACTTTGATTTTGATCAAATCAAAAGCAATCCTTCCAACGCTTGAGCTCTCCAAAGAAGAGACCGAAGAAATTCTTGACCTCAAAGAAAGATTGCTTTTGTATAAAGTGTTTAAAGAAAAAACAAAACATATAAACGAACTGTTCCAGCAAAAACATATGTTGTTTAGTCATGCTCCATTTGTGGATGTGGAAACAATATTCTCTCCACCCAAAACACTCACTTTGGAAATGCTCAATCAAGCATTCAAAGGTGTTTTTGAGCTCTACCAAAAAGAAAAAATTGTTTTACCAAAAAAGAAAATCAAAATACTGGTCAATCTCAAAGACCGCATCCAAAATCTATGCAAAATATTTACCCAAAGAAAAAACTGCAAATTTCAAGATATATCAAACGACAAAGAGGACAAAATTAGCATGGTGGTCAACTTTTTAGCAATTCTTCATCTTGCCAAAGATGGGCTTATCACACTGGATCAAGAAAGCAATTTTGGTGAAATCAACATCGAAAGCAAAGAAGTCAATGCATAAATTAAAAATATTTAAAAAACAAACATGGAAAACGGTTTAAATCTCAAATATATTGTGGAGGGTATTTTGTTTGCTTCTGGCGAAGCCATATCAATTAGCAAGATAAGTAGCATTCTAAATGAAACCAAAGAAAACATTGAGCAAGCTATCACTGAACTCAAGCAAACCTATCAAGACGAAAATCGATGCTTAGACATTATCAAAAAAGGCGAGGAAGGGGATATGCTTTACCAAATAGTCACCAACAAAAATATTTCTCAAATTATCCAAAAACTCCACAACACTGTACTAGACGGTGATTTGACAAAAAGTGGTCTCGAAGTCCTTTCCATTATCATGTATCGAGCACCGCTAAACCGATCAGAAATAGACGAGATAAGAGGAGTCAATTCATCGTATATTCTAAGAGCATTATCACTGAGAGGCCTCATCAATAGATATCAAAACCCAAAAAGAAAAAGCGAATATCTATATGAGCCATCTTTTGATATTATGAAACATCTAGGGCTGACTTCCGCCGAAGAACTTCCAGAGTTTGAGGATTTAAATAGCTTTAGTTTGAAAGAGATATTATCAAAAGAGCAAAGCAACAGAGAAGATGAATGTTTTGAAAATAACGAATCAAGTGAAGTAGAAGAAATCGAAGGCAACATTGAGAACCCTTAAGACGACCAAACACTTGCAAATTTTGATAAAATTGAGTAAAATATACAAAACAGAATAACAAGCCAAAATGAAATTATTATTCAAAAAAAGTTCAATATTGCTACTGCTGATAGTTACAATGATGGCATTTTCTATAAACTATTTTTCCAAAAGCTTTGTAAACAAATCAAATGCAAACAACATGAATAGTGAAAATGATCACAAGGGTGACAACAGCCCAATAACCGTCACAAAAGCCAATCCAATATTCAATGAAAAATTGGATAGCAATATTGTATTGATAGGCAATCTCCAAACAGGTCATATAATCCACAACAAAAACATAGAAGTAAAAACATCCATAGCATCAATCACCAAATGAATGAGCGCTGTGGTATTTTTGGAAAATGACAACATCGACGAGGACTTGACCATCACAGACGAAATCTACAATCAACTACCACACAAAAATGACTTGCTTTTAAATGAAAAAATCAAAAAGCATGATTTGCTCAAAATGGCACTCATGATGTCGTCCAATGACGCTATTGTGGCATTAGCCAATAGCGCGGACTATTATGATTTTATCAAAAACATGAACGACAAAGCATTTGAGCTAGGCATGTATCAAACAAAGTTTGATAACCCCATAGGTTTTGATAGCACCAACAACTATTCCACAGCAGCAGACCTTTTTCAACTAGCCAAATATATCTACAACAATCACAAAATAATAGGGGACATAAGCAAAGAAAAATCATATAGCTTTACTTCCAAATCCAATATTTTTCATCTAGTGGTGCCCACAAATTCAATCATTGACAAACTAAGCAACTATTGAGGAGGCAAAACCGGATTTACCGACGAAGCCAATGAAGCACTGCTATCTATATTTGAAATCAACGACAATTCTCAAAAATATCCTTTCGTGGCTATAGTAATTCAATCGTCTAATCGGTTTGAGGATACTCAAAAAATATCACAATGAATAGAAAATAACAAAACATTATTAACAAAAAATTAAAAAAATATAATGCAAGAACTATTGATACCTCAAATTGTCAGAATATTTATTTTGGGCGGAGTGTCCACGATTTTGTCTTTTATTTTTGCCCCAATGCTATTAAAGTTTTTGATCAAAAACAAGGTCTACAAGAAAATCAGGGAAGACGCCAATGCTCCAATATTCACCAGCATGCACAAGAAAAAGGAAGGCACGCCAACCATGGGAGGAATTATCTTTTGATTTATTACTTTTCTTATGGCAGGAGGTATTTTGTTGCTGTCATTTTTCTTTGGCGGTACATGGACATTTTTCAACTTTGTGTCCCGAGAGCAAACAGTTCTCATCTTGGGCTCCATGGCCATAGCAGCGCTTGTTGGTATTGTGGATGATATATTCAATATTTATCGTATGGGGCCGAAAGGTGGTGGTCTGCCAATGTCTGTGCGATTAGCAATGCACACATTGATTGCTGTTATAGGTGCTTGATGATTTTATTTCAAATTAGAATGAGATGTTTTGTATGTGCCTTTTGTGGGTAATGTCAATTTGGGCATTTGATATATTCCATTTTTTATCTTTGTGATTGTGGGCACGGCCTTTTCAATCAACGAAACAGACGGGCTCGATGGTCTAGCCGGAGGGATATCATTTATGGCATTAATTCCATACGTGGCTATTGCGTTTCTTTTGGGTAGGTTTGATTTGGCAGCTCTTTTAGCTGTGGTGATGGGAGGAGTGCTGGCATTTCTTTGGTTCAATATCAATCCAGCCAAATTCTTTATGGGCGATAGTGGTGCCATGACTATAGGTGTTTTGTTTGGTATTTTAGCCATGTACACCAACACTGCTTTGTTCTTACCATTGTTCTTGTTTGTGCCATTTATGGAAGCAATCACAGTGATTATCCAAATGTTTTCCAAAAAGTTTTTCAAACGGAAAATTTTCAAATCCACACCAATACATCACACCTTTGAAGCCAATGGTTGGCCAGAAACAAAAGTAACCATGACATTTTGATTGATGCAAGGCATGGCGATGATATTTGGCCTAATGATATATCTCTTGAGCGTATTAACAACCCACTAACAACATCAAATGAATTTTGATTTTCTCAAAATAATATGGATGGCAATGCTACCAATCTTTGAGCTGCGTTTGGCATTGCCAATGGCATACTTCAAATATGGATTTGATATCTATGAAAGCATAGGTTTGTCCATTATAGGCAACTTGATACCAATATTGCCAATATTGCTGTTTTTCAAAAAAATAGTAGCCATCTTTTCAAAAGTATCTTTTTTTGCTAGAATATTTGAGTGAGTATATCGAAGGGCAGAAAAAGCATTTTCCAAGGATTATGCAAAATGAGGCAAGCTAGGCCTCATTGTTTTTGTGGGCATTCCATTGCCAATAACCGGCGCGTGGACAGGAGCTGTGGCAAGCACACTATTCAAAATAAAAACAAGAGATGCTTTTTTGCTTATATCTTTGGGGGTTTTACTGGCCAGTATAATTGTGACCACAATTTGCTTGTTTTTTGAAAACTTTGCATTGAGATGATTTGTCTAAAAAATCACCGGACTCTTAGCTCAGTTGGTTAGAGCGCATCGTTCACATCGATGAGGTCAGAGGTTCGAATCCTCTAGGGTCCACCAGACCATTATTCTTTAAAATAAATTTTAAAGAATAATGGAATGTTCCCTAAACCTTTAGAAAGCTTTCTAAAGGACGGGTCTACGACTAATAATCTAATATTCTAATATTCTAAACAAAATACAAATGCGGAATACAAATTCAAAATACAAGGAGAGCTTTACTCTTGTGGAGCTCATGATTGTTATTGCCATATTAGCTATTTTATCTGCTATTGTAATTTTTACATTAAATCCAGGAAGGTTATTTGATAACCACTCAC
>CAYGJE010000003.1:0-20843 GCA_964350215.1 uncultured Candidatus Saccharibacteria bacterium
CCCGCCCCTTATTAAGGGGCGGGTTTTTAAATTAACAAGATGGACCAATGGGACAAGAAGAATCTTCTATATGGATGTGAGGAGTAACTCCAGAGACATTAGTTTCATCACAAACATTAATTTGTCCAGAAAAATTATTTATTAATCAAGTTCTAGCATTTTTCATACAAGAAACAGACGGAGTGTTTGGACTATTCTTTTGAAAAATCACAAGATCAACAGCATGTCCGGTTTGATGGCAGGATTTACCATCGCCATTAGGCCCTTTGTAAGTGTCGTTAGACGGATTATTAGGGTCGCTCAGGTGACCCGTTACTATTGGGCCAAACTCAACAGATTGGCTGCAATTTTCACTCAATCATTTATTGCGATTATCAAGCATATAAGCAATAATTTTTTCTATTGTTAAAGATGCTTTGCCATCCGCTAAATCACTAGCTGCATTTCTTGAGTCAGGAGTGTTTTTTCAGGCACTGTTTACTGCCAGCAATGTTGTCCATTGAACTCCCGAGGAGAGATTTTTTTCTCAGGTTGAATTTTCTCACGACGAAGAATCTATCTCTAATCCACCAGGGACTTTGTTGATGCTAGACAAATTTGGTATAATAGTTAATTCTGGATTAATAGTGTTTAAAATCAAATATGATCCAAAAAGAATTAACATACCGATTAAGATATCTTTAAAAGATTTGGATGCAAAAGCTACCACATTGACATTACCCTTGCTGGTCATGTATTTAAAACCCACCTCAATAAGCTTGAAAAAAGCAAACAAAACTGCCAATCAATAAGACCACCTTATAATGACCAATATTAAATCTCCAAAACCATTAACAGAGTCAGGATTGAAACCAGGAATGCCCACTTCAAAATAATATTTTACTGGGGTTTCGGCAAAAGAAACAGGGGCAATTAGAAATGACCCAATGATAAACAATATTACAATGTAAAAAGTTTTTTTGTTCATGATTTTATTGTTTTATAATTTTTTTGGCAATTGAAGGTATTTTCCCTGCAAATTCTCTTGTTTTACCTAATATTTTATTTATGGCTTCTGGTTTGAAAGTAAAATAAACCACAACAGAAGTAATTGGTAAAGAATTGATAAATCCTGGAGCAAACATTTCAATCATCAATGATAGCATATACATAGTTGACTTAAAAGCTCCGCGTTTACCATCCACAAACAACACAATTGTTAACAGCAAAGTAAAAATAAAACTAACTATTGGCACAACAGGTAAAGTCACAAAAAGTGAACTCAAAAATAATTCCACAGCGTCTTTTATTATAGCCAAAAACATCGCAAAATAAAATGTGTTCTTATTGACTTCTGGTGGATTTTCTTGTTCTTCGTCCTCTTCTGATTGTTCCTCTGTTTCGCTTTGGTCTTCTTGTTCTTGATCTTCTTGATTGTCAATATCTTTTTTCTTTTTTTCTTCCAACTCCTTATCTTTTTGGTCTTTTTCTTTATCTGGTTCTTTTGCCTTGTCTTTTGTTTTTTTATCCTTTTCGTTTTTAGAAGTTTTTTCAGTAGGTTTTTGCTCGCCTTGTTCGAGTTGTTTTTTTTCTTTGTATTGTTGAATTTGGTTCTTGGTTTTTACATTAGGAGCGTTTTTGGGCTGAGTCGGAGATGAAGGATTTTTGAGAGGAGACATTTTACCAGGCGAAATCTTGACTTTAGGGGCGGCTGTTATTTTTCCAGCCATGCCCGACGAGCCACTAGCACCACCTTTTACTCCAGCAGCAATATTGCTTCCTTTTGCAGCCACTGCCGCACTAGAAGCAGCAGCGCTACCACTGCTTGCTGCCACAGCAGTCCCTCCCGCAGCTACAGCGCCACCACCGGCAGCCGCACTCACTGCTGGAGCAGCAGCAGCGGCAATTAATGGAGCTGGCATGGTTAGTTTTTATTTTTTAAAGCCATCAATTTCTTTGGGTCAGAAGTAATCAGTTGATCTTCGGTATAAGAAGCCACCACCTGTATTATGGTGTGTTTGTTGCCTGCCATAAAAAGACCTGATCCCACATCAACTTGTGTGAGCAAGCTTTTTTCCACTTCTGTCAAATTTAATGTGTCGGCTATTTGGTTGATAGTGGCACTGGATTGCTTAAAAAGTATTTTGATAGTGGAGTTTGTGATAACAGGCACTCCCTGAGGGGTTTTGAGAAAGTCATCCAAGTCCTGAGCAATAGTCGTGAGCCCCAAAAAATATTTTCTAGCTCTTTTTGCAAAACTCAAAACAAAATCAGCTGTTTCCTGAAATTTCATCAAATATCACGACTCATCAATAATAAGAACTCTCTTTTTTAATGATTTTTTGATATTGTTTCAAACATGATTTAAAAGAATATACATGGCTATAGGACGTAATTCCTCTTCTAGATCATTAATATTAAAAACAATAAAAGTATTTTTCATGTTGATGTTGGTGGGGTTGTTTAGAAATCCGCCATAAGTGCCTTTGGTGTATTTGTATAGCTTGGCAGCAATTTCTGAACCACCATCCATAGTGTTTAGCACATTTACCAAGTCCTCCAAAACAGGCATTGCACCCAAATCATTGTCTGATTCCAAAGTGATATTGCGAGAGGCATAGGTTAAAGTGATAGCTTGATCCACCACAACTTCTTCTTCTGGCTTGAGCCCACCAATCAAAATTTTGATTAGCCCGATAAGATTTAAAATATGACCTCGAAACACCTCTCCCACTGTTTCATCTTTACCAATAATAGGAAGATCAAAAGGATTGATGTTGTCCTTTGAAGCCACAGCTATATTATAATTTTCTCCGCCGACTGCCTTTGCCAAATATTCATATTCATTTTCTGGGTCAATAATCATGACTTCGGCGCCCATCATTAACTCTCTAACAGCGTGGGTTTTTACAGCATAACTTTTACCACTACCAGAGGTTCCAAAAACACACATATTGGCATTTTCAAGTTTAAAGCGGTCAAAGATTACCAAACTATTATTGAGTAGATTGATACCATACAAAATTCCCTCGTTGTTTGAAAGGTTACTCGAAACAAAAGGAAACAGCGTGGACGCAGGAGTGGAATTCAATAGAGTGCCATAATTTAATCGATCTAAACATAAAGGAACAGTTCCTTCAAATCCTTCGAAATGTCTAAAATGAGATGGCTTTGGATAAATGAGCTTGCTTTCGAGCAAACCATTGATCTTGTTTTCTAAGTCATTGAGCTCATTTTCACTTTTTGCCATAATAGTGATATACACCGACACTCGAAACATTTTTTCTATGCCCTTGGTGATAGCATCTCTTAATGTTTCGATATCTTCGAGAGCTGTTTCTAAAGCAGGATTTCTAGGAACTCCCTTCTCTGCCTCTAGCTGAATTTGCGCACCAACGTCACCCAATTTTTTTCGTAACTGCCTCAAAATCATTGAGTTGTCTACTGGATGATAATATATTGAAAGGTTCAAATCAGAATCAAAATTAATAACTGAAGAAAATCACCCAGGACTTAAATATCTTGGATAAGTCAAAATAAAAAGAGTTCTAGCAAAAGTGCTACCAAGTTTTACAGAAGTGCTGTTTATAAGTAATCCAGAAGGCGCAATAATATCACGCAACGTGGTAAGAGTTTTTTCATAATTTAAACGTGCCTGATCTGCAAGCTCAGTGGTTTTAGATGTTGGTTTTTTATTTTGAAAAGGAATATTAATCATAAATAGTTATGAATTAGTGGCTGGTTTCTTAAAAGTAGAATCTGGATTATAGGTATTGTGAAGCAAGGTTATAATTTCTTCTGTGGTAACCATTTTGGCTCCAAGACCAATTCTTTGAAGCTGGCTTAAAACAGTATCTTGGCGAAGTAATAGCTGTCGATAGTTTTTTTGGAAATCTTTTTCATTTAGATCAACAGCGCTATTAAATGCTTCCCTGTTGAGATTGAATATATTCAAAAACATATCTTTTATTTGGTCGCCAAAACCACTGGCTTTAAAAATAAGAGCATCATAAGGCACCACAATATAATATTTTTTGCTCATTATGGGGTTGTTGCTAGTAAAATCCTGGATAAAAGACAAATAATCATTGACTTGTGATTGCAAAAGTTCATCATTTAGGCCTTTAGTGCTATCAATAACGTTTTTTGTATAATCGTCAATCTGTATTTTTTTGGACATAATGATGGTTTGCACAGAAAAATCCAAATTATTTAAAAACGATTGTCAGCCAGCCAACATGCTTTCTTGGTCTTCTCTCGACATCAAGTCAATGTTTATACCATCGATTTCGATGAGCGACCTAAGACCTCCATTTTTTAAAACCACCACATTGTTACGAACTTCGCTCACGGGCATCAACATTTGTGTGCTGGAGTCATTTGTTTTTTGAGATTTATTGTTCATTTTCTTTGTCTAGTATTTTGCTTAATTCCTCTATTTGGGACGAGTCCACATTAGAAGGGGCCTGCTTGGAAGAATAAACTTTTTCAAAAGGAGTTTGTTTGTTTTCCACAAAAGGTTGTTTTGCAGAAGGTTGTTTTCATAAATATGATTTTGGCAAAACAAAATGCTTCACAATATGAATTAGCATTTTGTATAAAGGAAAATCATGAACTTTTAGCGTGGCCAAAGATATTGTCAAAAAGACAATAATCAAAGCAATAGGTATGGATATAATTTTGATAAACAAATTATACACTAAAAGAGCTATTCCGCAGCCCCCCACCAATATAAAAATTTGGACAAAGGAAAAAGGTCCAACCAATTTGGATTCGTCTTCTATAAATTGTGGGACTTGAAAATCAGACATAATGCAATAGTTTAGTTGTAAATAGTTTATCAAAAATTTTGTAAATTAGCAATTTAAAAATTGCCACCCAAGTCAATAAATTTGTCATCGGTCTCGATGTCCGAAACATTAGCATCCATAGCGCCACTTGGCTTGTTTATGTTGACAGAATTGTATTTGATAGGGTCTTTGATGCCGTTGTTTGAGGAAATATCACCAAGGCCTTCTTTTTGTGCCAACAAATCAACATCCTGACTGGACTCAGCAAAAGATGTTTCTAACATTGCACCTGTTTTTTTGGACTTGTAAGGAGGTTGAAAAATGTTTGCTTTTTGATTGCTATCACTAAAGTCGTTGTTCATGGTATTTTTTAAGTTTTTATAATACAAAGATAATTTTGCCTCTTTTCTTTTTTGTTTTTCTATCATTGAAGTGAGCGGTGAATATGGAGTTGCTTCCGGCTCTTTTTTTGTTGCAATAATTATATTTTCTGCAATCTTTGCTTTAGGCACCTCGTGAGTAATTTTTTGATTAGAAGTCACATCAGAAACAGTTTCGCTCAAGACCTCTTTTTTAACGATTTCTTCAGCGACAGGATCTTTATCGATGTTTTTTGGAGGTGGCTTTTCGGAAGCTTTTTGAGAAGAGGCCTTTATTTGCTCTGCTTGATGTTTTATGTATTCTGCAAAATCAGTAGCGCTTGAAGCAGCATTTTCCGAGGAAGAGTTTTTTTCCAAAGAGCCCTCCCCTATTTGGAAGCGATATATTTTACTGGCCTCAAGCAAATCCGGCAGAATATTTTTTAGTAACCTTTGGTATAGATATTCGTAAACAATGGTGGCATTTTTTGGATCAGCAAAATTTTTTGAAAGGTTGTTTTTAAAATCATCTAAAGAAATTTTGCCGATCAACAAATTTGATATTTCCATTGTTATTGCCGTTTCTAAATCCTCGCTTTCAGAAGTCAATTTCAAAGAATTTTTTATCAAATCTTCCACCTCTTCGTTAAAAAGCAAAGAGGAGATTTTGTCAGGTAGAAAATCCACCATATCAAGAATAAAAAGTTCTTTTTCCATTGTAAGATATATTTTAAAAATTTGTAAGAAGGATAGTTTTATTTAGGAGTCGAATCTTTGCCATCAAAACTTTTATCAGCGGCGATAGGAGTGTTTTTTGGTGCTATTTGCTCTACTCTAGTTACGCCAGCATTTTTCGCAAGATTAATTTTTTCAAATTTAGTGGAAAAATTATCAATAGTTGTGCTTAAATTGCTCAAAGTTTCTTTTAGCATTTCAAGCTCTGGCGAAGGGGTTATTTCAGGCGCTTCCATCTGCCCTTTTAGTCGGTCTATTTCTTTGCGATAATCTTCTGTCTTGAGCTGGTTAAGAAGAATATCTTTTGAAATATTTTTTTGATTATCATAGAGCTTTTGCAAGCTTTGCTTAATTGCTTCTAGTGGAGCAGAAGACGAGTCGCCTATCTTTGAAATATCGCTAGACAGTTTTTCATATAAAGTTTCGGTCTCGGTTTTGAAATCATCAGCTAGTTCTGCATAGGAGTAGGAGAAGCTTTCTTCAAAAGAAGAAGGCGTGCCAGGACCAGCAGGTGCTGAAGGCGTTACAGGAGGTGTTGGTGGTGTGCCTGGAGGAGTTCCTGGTGTTGGTGCCACAGGTGGAGTTGTAGGTGCTGTTGGAGAAGGAGTTGAAGGTGTTGGTGTTCCAGGTGTTACAGGAGGTGTTATAGGCGCTGGAGATGGAGTACCAGATATAGGCGCAGGCGTTGCTCCAGGAGTACCTCCGTCAATAGCGCCTCATTTTATAGCTCGATCTCTAAATTGATTTGTTTTGTTGTTTACTTTTGGAGCAAATCAATTTTCGTCTCCGGCTATTGATTTTGCACTATCAGCTAAACGATTGCGAACATTACCTTTTTCTTTTTTGGCGTCTCAATTAGCAATCCTCTCTGCTAGTTGTTCTTTATTTCATTTTTTAGCCATAACTTCTTCAGCCACAATCATACCCTTACCAATAGTGTCCATTAAAGCAGCATAAGGTTTTGATTTTAAACCAGATGTGACTGAGTGAAGGGTTTGTGGAGAGATAACTTTTTGCAATTGCTCCATAAGCTGAGGAAGATTGTTGCCAGCTGTTTTTATCATGACATCCAATGTGGATTTCAAATTAACAGCTTTTTTGTTTTCAGGGTCAGTCAAAAGAACTGCTAGTGCTTGAGCTGCATCGGCAGGATCTCTCATCTCGTCAGAATCATATCCAAAATGAGGCAGTTTTTTCTTGAGCGATTTGTATGCTTTTGACTCTTTGAAGGATTCGTTCTTTTTGGCAGTATTGAAAATTCTACTGATCACGCCAGCGTCTTCTGTTAATTTTTTATCAGATTTTGCACCATAATCTCCAACTTGGTCAAGTGCTGCCAAATAATCTAATGCTTGAGCGGCAATAAAAGGATCTTTGTTTCTGGCGTGTCTTTCAAGAGCTCTTCAGTTGGCATTGTCAAAAAGACCTTTTAAATTCTCGGCATTGTCTTTTTGAATAGCGGCTGTTTTTGATTGTAAAGTGTTGCCGGCACTAGCCACGGTTGCAAATTTAGAATTTTGCATTCTGGAAGTAATTGATTGAACTGGCTTGCTTTGCATAACTGTTTTGCCAATAAATTTCCCAGCTGGTTTTGCAGCAGCTTTGAAACCAGTTTTTGAAACAGAGGTAATGGATTTGGTGGCTTGAGTTATTTGAGAAACATTAAGTTTTTGAGAAACCATGAGCAATGCTTGTGCCAAAACAATCATCATAATAGACATGCCTATAACTGCAGAAACAATTTCTGAAGAAGATGCTTGCCCAGAAAAATTGAAAAACGCAGTGGCAATGTGCAGCATAAATGTTAAGATAAAGAAAGCTGCCAACGCCAAAACAGGCAAATTTACAAGGTTGGCAATAAAATGATTGAGTCATTTTTTGTAGTAGGGCTCTGTTTTTGGGTTGGCACTCAAAACAATGGCTATTGGGGAGAGACCAACCAAAAATCACAGAGTTATCATACGAACAATAACAAAAATAACAAGACCAATTATTTGACCCAAGAAAATTAAGCCCACAGCTGCAGCAATAGCATTACCAAGAGTTCTTGAAAACCACATGTTTTCAAAAGCAATTGTAAAAGAGTTGGCAACATTGTGAACAACGCAGGTGTACAAACAGGAAAAGTTGCCACCATTGAAGCTCGACATAAACAACACCGTCAGATAATTTGAAATATCCACCAAAAGCCCGCAAACAACTAAAGAAAAGTTTATAAGAAGAGCAATCACCAAAAGCTTAATCAGATATTGATAGTTGGTGTATTGTTTTTTACCCAAAATAATATTGATAGCAATTCAAATCAAAAACAATATTATGAGTATGTTGGCGTAGTTTTTGGATACATTTCAAAGAAAAGAAGCAAAAACGCTATCCACAGAATATCGAGTAAAAACTCAAAGAAAATTGCCTGGAGTGGGAGCCATAAGTCAAAGCAATAATGTGGAAAAAAGAACCAGCAACCATTTTAGCACCAACACAATAAGCATTGGTATAAGAGCGAATAGTCAATCAACACCAGCTTTAGAAGTAATTACTTTTCAAAAACTCAGTGGCTTAGGCATATTTCCAAAGCAACCCTGACATTTTTCAGCAGCAATCGGCTCTTCGTCTACAGCGGAATCTTCAGTATCCAAAGAAAGAGAATTTGAGTCCAGCAAGTTTGTACCAACGCCCACTGGATCTGCTAGCGCAACCTGTTTGAGCATAGGAGTTATGTTGCTAAAAAAGAAAACCAATACCGTTAAAAAAACTACTAATGTTTTTCGGGCTATTTTTTTAAACATTGTTTGCTTTTATAATTTTGATATAAATATTATTTTTTGATAAAAGGATTTTTTGCGCCAATAACTTCAAAATGTAGATGGCATCCAGTGGATTTTCCAGTGCTGCCCATTTTGCCTATTATTTGTCCTTGATTGACGTATTGGCCATTGGTGACCGATATTGAGCTAAGATGTGAATACAATGTGGAAGTTCCGTTATCATGTTGAATTTTGAGATATAGCCCATAGCCGCCATTGTAGCCGCTTGTTTTTACTTCAATCACAATGCCGCTGGCACTAGCATATATTGGTGTGCCGCAGGCATTGGCTATATCAACTGCGCGACCATCTATACCATGAGCTTCTCCTCAATTTCACCCAGTGGTGGGATATATAAAGAAAGAAGAACTTGCGCTAGAGGAGGAGTCCACCTTAAAACCAGTGCTGGTGGTGTTGTTGCTGACAACTTTTGTGGAAGCCACAATAGTTTCCTTTGCTCCAGGAAGAATTATTTTTTGACCGACTTTTAGTGTGTCATTTGCAAGATCATTGTATTCTGAAATAAGCGAAGAAGAAATTTTATACTTTAAAGCAATGCCTCCCAAAGTATCGCCCTTTTTGACGCTATAAAAAATACCTGAAATTGGCAATATTGTTAATTCTTGGCCAGGAGTCAAAGTAGTTTTTTTGAGATTGTTGGCTACTTTTATGGTGTCAACATTTATACCAAAAGAGTTGGCGATTTTACCCAAACTGTCCCCTGCCTTCACTGTGTAAGTGATAATTTGATCTTTCTTTAAGGGCTCTGACAAATAAGAAGTTTCTTCTAAAGAAAGAGCTCTCAATAAAAACGCTTTATCTTCGATCAAGTACAAATTTAAAAAGTTTTCTGGTTTAGCTTCCAAACTAACGTTTTGATAGTAGTGATAACTATTGATGCAAGCGTTATTTAACGACTCCATGTTGCAAGATTCATTTTCAAAGGAAGCATAATTAGGAGTTTCTATAATTGCATCAGCATCAGCCAAAAGATTAATTTGATCAAAAACAGAAAACCCGCCCAAAACAAAAGAAACCATCATTGCTAGCAAAAAGAAGGCGGCCAAACCAATATTTTTGGGGTTGTATGAATTGTAGTTTAAAAGGGCTTTAAAAGTCAGTTTGGTAAACCTAGCCAAACCAAGGTTAATTGCAAAAAAATCGAAAACCATTTTAAATTTGGCAATCATTTTTTGCATATTTTTGGAAAATTTGGTATAGTTATTTCAGAATAGTATATATCAAAAGTAAAACATAGTATAGTTTATTATTGTATATATTATACACTATTTTGTTAAAAAATTCAAACTTTACAATGAATATTAGAGCCAACAAAAAGCTAGGTCAAAACTTCTTAAAAAGCCAAAAAGCTCTTGATAAGATTGTGCAACTAGCTCAAATAAAGAAAGATGACTTGGTCTTGGAAATAGGACCCGGCACAGGGATACTTACCAAGCCACTTATTGATAATGGTGCTCAAGTAATAGCAATAGAAAAAGACCCTCGCATGGAACAAATTCTTTTAGAAAAAATATCAAGCCATAATTTGCAAATAGTGATAGGTGATATTAGAGAATATTATAGTATTTTTTTGAAAAACAATCAAGAGGACTTTAAAATAATTGCCAACATACCTTACTATTTATCATCTTTTTTGATCCGCATGATTTTTAATGAAAGCAGAAAGCCAGGTATAATTGTGCTGATGGTACAAAAAGAATGAGCCCAAAGAATTTCTCTTCACGGATGCCAAAACAATAAATTGGCGATGTTTGGGCAATTGTTTTTTGATATTCAATATGCATTGACAGTAAGCAAAGAAAGTTTTAGTCCTGCCCCAAAAGTTGATTCTGCCATAATTCAAATGACCTTAAAAAAACAAGGATTGTTCGAGAAAGATTTTTTACCAAAATATGAAAAAATGGTAAATGCTTGTTTTATGCAACCAAGGAAAATTTTGATTTCAAATTTAAAAAATTACTATTCAAAAGATATAAATTATGAAGAAATATTTGCCAAGATCAATATTGACCTCAAGTCAAGGCCTGAGCAAGTTGAATTTTCAAAATACATGGAGCTAATAAAGTTAATTTAAAACCGACCCTATGGGGTCGGTTTTAAATTATGATTTTTTCATGTCTTTGAGCGACAAAGATGTTTTGCCACCTTCAATACGTTTTATTTTGAGTTTTAAGTGGTCGCCCATTTTCACAACATCAGTGACTCGATTTATTCTTTTGTCGTCTAGTTCTGAGATGTGAAGTAGTCCGCTGTGGTTGCCGTCAAATTCAACAATGGCGCCAAATTCTTTGATGTCCACTACCACGCCTTCAATAATATCACCTATTTGATATTCTTTTATTATGTTTTCGATAATGGATTTGGCCTTATTGACCATTTCTAAATCAACGCCAGTAATAAACACATTGTCTTCGTCGATATCAATGGCAACGCCTGTTTCGTCGATTATTTTGTTTATTGTTTTGCCACCACTGCCAATAATTTCGCCCACCTTCTCAGGATTGACCTTAAAGGATATTATCTTTGGAGCATATTGAGAAATGTTTTCTCTTGGTTTTTCTATGGTTTGTTGCATTTTCTCCAAAATAAACAACCTGGCAACTTTTGCTTTTTCTAAGGCCTGCTCTAATAAAGAAGAACTAATACCACTAACTTTTACGTCTAGTTGCAATGCGTTGACACCATTTTTGGTACCAGAAACTTTAAAGTCCATGTCGCCATAATGATCTTCTGGTCCTTGGATATCAGTTAAAATTTTATAATTGTTTTCGTTGTTTTCGTCAATAATAACTCCCATAGCAATTCCAGCAACAGGATTTTTTATAGGTACTCCTGCAGCCATTAAAGCCAAACAAGAAGAACAGGTGGAAGCCATGGAGCTAGAGCCATTTGAGGCCAAGACCTCTGATACCACGCGTATAGTGTAAGGAAAATCCTCTTTTTTAGGTACCATTGGTAAAAGACCTTTTTCAGCTAAAGCACCATGCCCTATCTCTCTTCTTCCAGGGCCTCTTGAGCGGCCAACTTCTCCAACAGATCATTTAGGAAAATTATAATGATGAATGTATCTTTTTTCTCCCGTAAACTCCATTCCTTGAGTGAGTAAGGTGTCGGTTGGAGCACCCAAGGTTACCACTGAAAGCGTTTGGGTCTGCCCTCTAACAAACAATGCGCTACCATGAGTTCTTGGCAAGATGTCAACCATGACATCCAGTGGTCTGATTTCGTCAAGACCTCTGCCATCAGGGCGAACATCGTTGTTTAAAACTTCTTCGTGCAAAATTTCATTTTCGATTTTTTCCAAAATCAATCCAAAAGTGGACACAAAATCTTTTGATGTTTCATCTTCACGCAACTCAGACAAAACTTTTTCTACCAATAAATTTTTTTGTTGTTCTTTTTCTGATTTTGTTAAAGGAGCATTTAAAAAGATCTGTTTAAAATCATTTTTTATTTTGCTATAGACCAATTTTTCGAAATCTGGATTTATTTGAACCAATGTTAAATCAACTTTTCGTTTACCAATTGCTTTGCAAACTTCCATTTGAAAATCGCAAATTTGGTTTATGATTTGTTGACCCAATTCGAATGCTTGCTTGATTAAATTCTCGTCGGTTTCTTTACCAGCAAATTCTATCATGTTTATTTTGCCCTTTATCCCAGACAAAACCATTTCAAAATCAAGAGCATTATCGCGGTCTTCAAAGTTTGGGTTCACGACAAAGGAACCATTTTTATATCCTATACGAACACCAGCAATAGGTCCTGATCAAGGAATATCTGAAATCATAAGAGTTAATGATGCGCCTATCATGCCAACAATATCAGGTGAATTGGTTTCGTCCATAGACAAACAAGTTACATTAACTTGCACTTCTCTTCGAAGAAGAGGGTTGAATAGTGGTCTTATAGTGCGGTCAATCATTCTGCTTATTAGAGTGGCCAAGTCGGTTGGGCGTGACTCACGTCTTAAAAATCTACTGCCATATATTTTGCCAGTGGCATAATATTTTTCTTCATAGTCCACTGAAAGAGGCATAGAATCATAATCGGTTTTGTCTTGTTTGCCCATAACAGTGGTAACCAAAACAGTGGTATCCCCCATTTGCACAATGAGAGAGCCGTTTGTTTGGTTGGCAATGCTTGATGACTTCACAGTCAACGGTGTGTTGTTGATCTCGGTCTTAAATTCTTTTATATCCATAAAAATTTTTTAACGAAGGATAACCATATTTTTCATAAAAGCAAAATATTGTTTTTAGGAAAAATATGATTAGTAATCCTTCGATGTTTATTAACTTGTAAAATACCAAAAAAGAACTTTAGAAGTTCTTTATTGGGGACTATGCTTTAATTTTTTTGATTAAAGCACCAAATCTTTTTTTTGATTTTTTCTCTAAGTAATTGAGCAATTTTCTGCGTTTGGCCACTATTTCCAAAAGACCTCTTTTGGCATCAACATCTTTAGGATGGCTTTTTAAGTGAGAAGCCAAGCTGTCGATATTGTTTTGTAATAATGCAATTTGAACTTCTGGAGAACCAGTGTCTTTGTCATGCACTCTTACGCTCTTAATGGCTTTTGTTTTTGAGTCAGTTTTAACCATAGCTTGTCAAAATTAATGTTTCTTTTAATTAAAACAATACTATCACATTTTTTTTAAAAGCGCAAGTATTGGCCAAATATTGGTCAAAAACAACAATAAATAAAGGGTTAAATTCATTCTTTAAGGTGCCTCTTTTGATCTTTTTGCTTTAAGGACTCTCTTTTGTCGTAGTTTTTCTTACCCTTGCCCACACCCAACAATATTTTTATTTTGCCATTTTTGGGATAGGCCTTAAGAGGTATCAATGTTACTCGTTTTTCTTTTGTCAAAACAAACATTTTTTCAAGTTGTTTTTTGGAAAGCAAAAGCTTTCTAGAGCGATCTTCGATATAGTCAGCAACTTGATTTTTTGGCTGATATTTTGCAATAGAGCTATTTATCAAAAAAAGCTCGCCATTGTGAAATGTGGCATAGGATCCGTTTAGGTTCATTCGATTGTTTCTAGTGGCCTTCACTTCTTGCCCTATCAAAACAATGCCTGCTTCCACACTATCGATTATTTCATAATCAAAGTAGGCCTTTTTGTTGTTTGCATATATTTTGTCCATTTGTTTGTTTTATATTCTTTCAAATAGGTTATCGCCTTTTTTAAGAGAAAAGGATTTGTTGTTTAATAATAAAATATCGTCAAAAGAAGAAACTTTGATGCCTAGATTTTCAAAAATAGTTTTGGTGGATCTTGGCATTATTGGAGACAGCATCAACGACGAATAAATTATAAGATATAAGCAGTTGACCATTATTTGCTCAAATTGTTCGGGATTGCTTTCTATTATAGATCAAGGTTTTGTTTCGCTGATGTACTTGTTTGCTAAAGCCACAACTTCAAACGCGTTTGTAATGGCATCATTTATTTTGACTATTTTAAAATTGTCGGAATATTTTTGAACAATATCAGAAACATCTTTTGCAAAAGAAAAATCTTTTAAAGTAACAGGTTTTTCATATTTTTCTATTAGCGACAATGTGCGAGAAATCAGATTGCCAAAGCTAGAGCAAAGTTCGCTGTTGTGTCTTTGGACTAGATTTTCTTCATCAAAATTGCCATCATCATCGCTAGGAATATCTTTCATCAAGTAGTAACGTATGGAATCCACAGGATATTTACTAAGCAAGTCGCTTGGATCAATAACATTGCCTAGTGACTTAGACATTTTTTGATGATTTAAATTTACATAGCCATGACAAAACAAATGAGTTGGCATTTTTAGTTTTGCAGAAAGCAAAAAAGCAGGTCAAAACACAGCATGAAAACGCAAGATACCTTTACCCAAAAAATGCCATCTTTCGTCGCTTTGATTTCATCATTTTTCAAAGTTGTCTGTGTTTTCTTCGCCAAAGTCCACAACATTGATATAGTTGGACAAAGCATCAATTCACACTCACAACACCTGATCATTATCATCTGGTATTTCTATGCCGATACCTTCACTTCTCTTCTTTGGTCTAGTTACGCTTATATCCAAAACATCGCCGTTAAGAAATCCCAAAACCTCGTTTTTTCTTCCTTCAGGCATAATGTTTCACTCCTTGGAGTTTATTTTTTGAATAAGGAGCTCTTTGTATTTGGACAGTTTAAAAAAATGATTTTGTTCGGTCACTAGTTCTGGTTTTGTGTGGTGTTCTTTGCACAAACCATTTTCTAGCTCATCCTCGGAGTAGAAAGCTTCACAGCCAACACAATAAAGGCCCTGGTAAGATTTTTTTTCGAGATCATTTTTATCAATCATGCTTCATAGTTTTTTGGCCCCAGCATGATGTTTACTGCTTGAAGTTCTAATAAAGTCATCAAAAGAAATATCAAGATCATTGGCAAGATCAACAAAAGATTTTGTTTTTTGATCAATCCAGTCCTTGATATCAACATTGTTGTTTTTGGCAGCAATAATATTTTTTAAACTATTTTCATCGGTGCCAGCAGTAAAATGAACTTCATTGCCTATTATTTTGTTGAACCTAGCAAAACAATCGCCTTGAATAAATTCAAACATATGGCCCAAATGAGGGTCAGCATTTATATAAGGTAACGCACAGGTTATAAAAATTCTTTTTGACATTTTATCAATAAATTTATTTTTTAAATTAACAAGGGTCTATCATGTTTGGATTTTCCTCTTCGCATAGCTTGCGGCCCTTGAGATCTTTTATAAATTCAACAAATATTGTTGAAATAGGCACTGCTATAAAAACCCCCAAGATTCCACCAAAGCGACCCAATATAGCAATAAAAAACAAGGTTATAATGGGGTCAACTTTGAGAAAGCGGCTTCTAACATATGGAGCTATTAAGTTTTGGATATATTGTAGACCCAAACACACGCACAACAAAATTATTATTTGAGTCATGCCCGACGACAAGTTCATTAGGAGAACTATAATGGTCGACAGTGCTGCTCCAATGAAAGGCACAAAGTCAAAAACACCAATAAGCACAGCCAATAGCAATGGATAGTCAATGCCCATTATGTAAAACACAATAATAGCCAAACTAGTTACAAATACGCTCAAGATTACTTGACTATATAGTCAGTAGACCATTTTGTCTTCTGATCTTTTTCACAAGCCAAGAAAATATTTTTTGTATTTGGAAGGCAAAAACATTTCCAAGATATTTTTAAATCAATTTTTTTCCAAAGACAAATAAAAAGCAATCAAGAAAATAAGTAGAAAATCAGCAATACCACCAAAAAGAGCGGAGAAATTTTTTACCACCCCATCAATAGAATAGCTATTAGACAAAAACGTTTCAATTAGGTTTTGGCTTTTGGTGATTGGGCCAAGAAGTTTAAACATGGCAGAGTTGGCTTCTATTTTTAGAATTGATGGCAAATCGTTTATTAGTTTATACACATTTTGCAAAAAAGGTGGCAAAACAACATAGAGAATAAGCCCAATCACAAACAACATACCCATATACACCACACTGGTGGAAACAATTCGAGGGATGTGTTTTTTCTCCCAAAACTTTATTAATTTTTCTAGGGATGTGGAAAGAAGAAGGGCTGCTAAAAAAATCAACAAAATTTGACGAAAATAAAAAAGTCCTAAAATCAAACCAGCCAATATAAAAAATTTTAATAAGCTACCTCAAGACAAATTTAGGTCGTTGTTCATGTTTTGGTATTATAATTTATTAACGATTTTAGACAAAGATTTTTTGTCCAAAGATGGAGACAAAACCCCCATTTTAAAATTATTTGGCACAAAAAGATCATTGCAGACCTTTGTAATATCTTTTTGAGATATTTTGAGTATTTTTTCTATCTCTTGTTTTGGAGAAACGAATTTTCTCGGATAAGCCACTCAATTTTCAAGGGGTGATTTTATTTTGTAAGGATTATCGAGCGACATCAAATACATGCTAATATATCGATTTTTGACTTTTTCTAATTCTTCTTTAGGCACGGATTCGGTCTTTAACTTTTTCAGCTCTTTTACAATCTCTTCCATGATAACAAGCGACTTGTCGTTGTTGATCCCTCCGTAGATGCCAAAAATACCTCTATCTTGCATGGTATCTATATCACTATAAATATAATAGGCGCCACCAAGCTTTTCTCTCACGTTTAAATACAGACGGCTGTTGAAACCACTAGATAATATTGCGTTCACAATAGCAAGAGCATAAAGGTTTAAATCACCTGCCTTGTAAGCGTTGCATCCCAACACAAAATTATGCTCTTTCACATCTCTTTTTTGTCAGTTGATATCAAAAGAACGCTGAGATAATTTGGTTTTTGGGTAGGGGTTTGCTTTGGTTTTTGGATTAGCATCAAAAAACTTTGAAATCAATTTTTTAGCAGTAGCTATTTTAAAATTGCCACTTATAACTAAAAAGGCATTACCAGGATGGTAAAATTTTTTGTAGTAACTCAGCATATCAGATCTTTTCATATCAACAATATTTTGTTCTAAGCCAGCAATATTTCAACCAGATGGCTGATCACCATATAGCGCCGACAAAAACAATTCTTCGGTTTTGGCTCTAGGAGTATCTTCGTACATCCTGATTTCTTCGATTATTACTCCCTTCTCTTTTTCAAACTCTTGTTCAGGAAAAATTGAATTTGTGAATTGTTCACTCAAAAATTCTAGCGCCGTATCAAGATGCTCAAATCCAATATGAGTGTAGTAGCTGGTAAACTCATATCCAGTAGAAGCATTGGTCAGCCCACCGTAGTTTTCAATTTCTTTGGTTAGGGCCAAATGATCAGGTTTGTTTTTGGTGCCTTTAAAATTCATGTGTTCCAAAAAATGCGACAACCCGCTTATTTTTTTTGTTTCATATTGGCTGCCAACTCTTATGGTTAGCTTGGCGTCCACTGAAAAAACATTTTTGATAGGAACAAGAACCACAGTCAGTCCGTTTGAAAGACAATATTTTTCAAAGTTTATCTCATGAGGAATTTTTGTTAAGTGGTCATTTAACATAGATTGGTTTTTAGAAATGTTTTTAAGTCGTTGATATTGATTCTTTCTTGAGACATGGTGTCTCTGTGACGCAATGTAACGGTGTTGTTTTCTAGGGTTTCAAAATCAACAGTTATGCAATATGGTGTGCCAATTTCATCTTGCCTTCGGTATCTTTTGCCGATAGAGCCACTCTCGTCATAACATGACTTTATATCCATCTTTAAGTTGTTGTAAATCTCCTTGGCTTTTGTTGTCAATTCTTCTTTGTTCTTCATCAAAGGAAAAATAGCAACTTTAACTGGCGACAATTTAAAATTCAAGTTCATCAAAAATTCTAAAGAAGAGCCACCATTTCTACCATTTTCAAATTCTGAAAATGCCTCAATAAGAAATGCCAACAAAGAACGATCGCATCCTGCTGAAGTTTCTATCACATGCGGCACAAATTTTGTTTTGCTGTCAACATCCAAATAAGACAAATCGGTTTTGCTGTGTTTTGAGTGGTTTGATAGGTCTCAGTCGCCACGATAATGTATACCTTCTATTTCGTGTCAACCAAAAGGAAAGTTATATTCTATGTCCACTGCTCTTTTAGCATAATGAGCCAGCTTTTCTTTTGGTTGTTCAGAAAAGCGGAGATTTTCTTTTTTGATGCCTAGGTCAATATAATATTTCATGCGGTCCTCTGTTCAAAAATCAAATCATTTGTCAGCATCTTGTTCATTTACAAAAAATTGCATTTCCATTTGTTCAAACTCGCGAGTCCTGTAGGTAAATGGCCCAGGAGTTATTTCATTTCTAAAGGCCTTGCCTATTTGACATATACCAAAAGGTATTTTCATGCGGCTGGAATTTTTGACTCAATTGAAGTTCATGTATATGCCCTGACAGGTCTCGCCTCTAAGATAAACAACATTGGCAGCGTCTTCTATTGGGCCAACAAAGGTCTTCATCATGATGTTGAATTTTTTTGGCAACATAAGTTCGCCGCCGCAATCTTTACATTTTTGATCATCTTCCAACTCGTCTTTTTTAAATCTTTTGTGGCATTTTTTGCATTCAGAAAGTTCGTCCGCAAAACCAGCTGACAAATGCCCAGAGGCCTCTCATATTTTTGGGGACATCAATATGGCAGAGTCAATGCCAACAATGTTTTCGTGAAATCTGGTCATGTGATTTCATCAAATATTTTTGAGATTGTTTTTGGCCTCTGATCCATAGGCACCATAGTCATAAGAGCTAGAAAACCCACCATATGGTTCGGAAGAAAGATTTATAAAACCGTTATCTTTTAAAAACGAAACGATTTTTTCCATTTGATTTTGTTGTTTTTTCATAGGTATAATTTAGTTTAATATGATTGTTCTTTGACTCCCGATAAAGCAGAATTTTTGGTAATATCATAGATATTGTTTAGACGAAATTCTCGATAGTTTTTTGAAATTTTGTATTGTGTAAAAGAGTCAGTTGCTTCGATTTGAATATTTGTGAGAAGGTCGATATTTTGTCTTGCTTCTGACATGGTAGGAGCAACTTCTATTTGAAACACCACCTCGTATGGCTTGGTGATAACTCCTGAATTAGCGGGCAAGCTATTGAGGTTTCAAGTTAGTTTTTTTGAAAAAGGATCAAATCTTATATCAGGATTGTTGTAGCTAGCGGTGAATTTGTTGGAATAAGAAACATAATAAGGAAGAGTCACACTGGCTGTTACATTGTTCACATCATTGGCAAAGTTTTTCATCTTTAGATGCATTGTAAAACAAGTTTTTTGGCCAACTACTACTGGGAGCGTACCACAATTGCTAATGGTGGTCTTGTTATCCACAAAATACCCTTCTGTTTCTAAAGAGATATCAGAGTTTAGCTTTACCAATGCTTGGCTGGATGCCATAATTTTTGAGCCCGGACTAAGTTCGGCTGGTGTGGTTTGGCTTTCGAGCGAAGAATTAATCTTCATTACAAAGTTTTTGTCGTTTTGGGTCTTGATATTAAAACCAGAAAGCAATCCAATTGTAAAATTAATTTCACCCTGCTCTCCTGGATTGAGGGTGGCCAATTGAGGGATTTGTGATTCTGTCCAAGTTATTGTTTTGTTGCCAAAAGTGAAGTAGCCCTTGTTTGGCAGTAGCTTTTTATAATCAAAATATGATCCATCAAAAACAACTTTCAAAACCAAATTGTTAAGAGGCACATTGTAGTTGTTTTTATAAACAACTTTCACATTTAAATTTTCACCAACACTAGCAACATGAGATGCTTGATCGTTGACCAACACAGACAAGTTCAAAGGATTGCTCACCAAAGAAACAACAGAGCTCGCCTTGCTAATAACTAAAACACTTTCTGAATCAGGATTTTTTATGCCCAACACAATTTCGAATTTTTTGTTTTCTCCACCCTGACTTTTCATGGAGCCATTTAAACTTATCTTGCCTTGTTGGAACTTACTCACAAAGCCAAGGTCAAATATTTCGTTTGTGCGGATGCTTTCAGAATCACTGCTATTAAAAACATATTCTTTTGGATAAGCTATTTGCACAAGAACGTCAGAAAAAGAAGCATCTTTTTGGTTTGTTCAAAAAATAGATGTGTCAAAGTTGGTTTCTGGCAAAACTTGATTAGGATTGGTTATGTTTAAGCTAAAAACTGATCCAGAAACCAAAACATTAAGAACTTGTTTTTTCTCAAACAATGATGAAAATCCCTGGGGCTTATATCGAAAAATAGCTTCTATCTTGTAATTGGTTTTGATTTCTCCAAAAAACATAAGGTCCACTTCTTTTTCTATGCTTTGTTTTGCCAATAAATCGTCCAGCTTTATAGTAGGCGATTTATTACTGCCATTGTAGAGAACACCTTCGGGTAAGTTTATTTTGATTTCGGCTTCAGTCAATGAAAGACGAGTGTTGTTGTCTAAAACAAATTTTATAGATTTACTTTCTCCAGCCAAAACTTCTTTAGGACTTTGAATGCCAAAGTTCACACTGCCAGGAGTAATAAATTTTCATAAAAAATAACCAGCAACAATCAAACAGATTGTTGTGATCATGCCCAAAACGAAAAGCTTATTTTGGTTAGTCATAGTATTATTTTGCTAAAAATTTTTTATATATTTTAGACGATATTGTCAAAACA
>CAYGJE010000004.1:0-20616 GCA_964350215.1 uncultured Candidatus Saccharibacteria bacterium
CTGAAGCCCCACTGCCTTCGGCAGAAATGCTCCCCAAACCTTTAGAAAGCTTTCTGAAGGACGGACCTACGGCTAATACACTAATATTCCCTAACCCCCATTAAGGGGGCCGAGCCATAAAACAATGTTCTAATAACCCAATAACCCTCATCATAAAAATTAAATTTTTATGAACGGACCTACGGCCTAATATTCTAAACGGAATGCGAATACTAAATTTAAATCATAAAAATTTTACCCCCCTCTTTAGAAACTCATTTGAGTTTCGACGTTTGCAAAACGTCTGAGTTTTAAAGGAGGGGGGCAAAGATGCAACAATTTACCTTCCCAAGCCAATAAGAATATCCATATTATCTTCTTTGACACATTTAACCTTATGATGATAGCCACATTTTTCGCAAACATAATTTATAACATATTTACCATGCCTTATTTCAAAGCCAACTGGCTTCATTGTTCCTTTGCACTCACTTTGTCTATCGCCAGGATTTATGTCCACATGTTTGGAATACAAACACTTTGGGCAATGATCAGTATAACCATTGCCCAAAACCTCAAAACCACAATTGTCACATTTAAAATTTTCTTTTTTTCTTTGAAACAATTTCATGTATTATATTATTTTTTTGATTTGAATTTGTATATCAAACAAATCGTTTTTAACACTTTTTTCCATATCAAACTCATTTAATTTTGCAAATGAAAAATTGTTGATTTTGACATCTGTTTTAATTTGTTTTTCCACCATATTTCAAAAATCATTTTCTTCTGCTTTTGTAATCGACAAGTCAACAAAATCATTTGGGCTATAATTTAACTCTTGCCTCAACCCTTGTATCAATCTCACCAGTTCCCTATATTTGCCTTCGTTAATTAGTTCGCCAGTCAGCTCAAGGTTGAGCTCCACTTCTTTCGATAAAGATGCCTCCACTCTTAAACTTTTTATATTGACTTCGTCTAGCAACACTTCTTCTAACTCTTTTGTTATTTGTGGATCATTTTTTAATACTACCTCGCAAAGTGGTTGCCTGACTTTTGCTGCTTTCATTTGTCTTTCGTTTAAAATGGCTGCACTTAAATTACGTACTTTGTCCATGCCCAAAAGCAAATCATTATCAACACTTCAATCGATATCATTTAGCGTTGATAAATGAACGGACTCCACTTCTTTATCAAAACCGCATTGCTTTCATATCATTTCGCCAAAGATAGGACAAAACGGAGCAATCATTTTTGTGATTTCTTTAATTACGTAGCCAAAAACTTGTTCGCTCAAAAAGGCGTTATCGTCGTTTGCTTGAAAAACTTTTCTAGAACGACGCAAATATCATCGAGAAAAACTATCTATCAAATCGTCTAGTATTTTGGTCACACTATAACAATCGTAACTATCAAGCTTTTTGATATATTCTTGCTTTGCAAAAATCAATTTGTTTAAAATTCATCGATCTAAAACAGACAATTTTTGTAACGAGTTGAGAATATTGTCTTCATCAATGCTCACCTCCCTATTTGTTAAAACATATGTTTCATAAAACTTAACGACATTCCAAAAAGTATTGGCAAAACGACGTTGTGAAGTTGACAAATCCAAAAGTGAAAACTTTTTGAAATCCCCAGGATTAGAAGCACTAAACATATATCACCTCAAACTATCACTGCCATATTTTTCTATGATTTCATTTGGATCCAGCACATTGCCTTTTGATTTTGACATTTTTTCACCTTTTTCATCCAAAATCAACCCCAAAGAAATAACATTTTTATACGAAGCGCCAAATCCCAATATTGTGGATATTGCCAACAAAGTATAAAACCATCCTCTTGTTTGATCAATACCTTCGCAAATAAACTCTGCCGGGAAACGAAATCCTTTTGCAGTGTAGTATTCTAAATCTTTTAGGCCCATTCCATCATCATAAGCAAAAGGAAAATGGCATTGACCATAAGGCATTGCGCCCGAATCAAATCAACAATCAATCACTTCTTGGGTTCGCTTCATTTTCATGCCACACGCATCACATTTGATATAAAAATTATCAATATATGGTTTGTGCAAATCAATTTCAGAAGTTATGGTGTTGATTGGCAATTCAGTATCATTCAACCCGTCTCCCATTTTTTTGAGCTCTTCTTGTGATCCAATAGCATGCATCTTGCCACATTTTTCACAAATCCAAATTGGCAATGGTGTGCCTCAATATCTTTTCCTGGACAATGCTCAGTCCTTGAGCTCTTTAATTCATTCTCCAAATCTGCCGTGTTTTATGTATTCTGGTTCTCAATTTATAGTTTCATTGTTTTTTCACAAATCATCTTTTAACTGAGTCATTCTAATAAACCAACTATCATCAGCTTTATAAATCAAAGGTGTTTGGCATCTTCAACAAAATGGATATTCATGCTCTGTGCCCGACAAATCGCCAAACAAAAGCAAACCTCTGTCTTTTAAATTATCAAAAACAATTGGATCTGCTTTTTTAAAAAACAAACCTCTTACCTCTTTTAGTATATTTTCTTTGTCCATCATTTTACCTTCGTCATCCACGTTTAAAATAACTGCCAAATTTTCTTTTGTGCCTAGTTCCATATCGTCAGCTCCAAAAGCTGGTGCAATATGAACTACACCAGTGCCATCCACACTAGAAACAAAATCAGCACTTACTATTTCATATATTTTTTTGTTTTGGCTGTAGGCATCTTTATCTTCAAACAATGGTTCGTATTTTAAACCAACCAAAGCGCTAGCTTCGATTTCTTTTACTTTTTTGACATTTTGATCTTTCAAAAAATCAACCGATGTCAAATCCAAATGGCAAATTATATTTTCAGAATCAACCTCAAACAAATAATATTTGATGTTTGTGTTTATTGCTAAAGCCACGTTGGCCATTAATGTTCAAGGTGTGGTGGTTCACATCAAAATTTTGGCATCTTTGATGGCAAGCTTTTCTTCAGAGTTTTTTAATACCACTTTCACAAAAACAGATGGGTCGGAAACCGTCTTGTATCCTTGAGCCAATTCATGACTAGACAGTGCTGTTCCACATCTAGGACAAAATGGTATCACCTTATAGCCCTTGTACAACAAATTTTTGTTGAAGGCCTGCTTGATAATTCATCAAGATGATTCAATATATTTGTTGTCATAAGTCACATATGGGTTTTTCATATCCAATCAATAACCAATTCGAGCTGTTGTTTTTTCTCAGTCCTTGGTGTATTTTCAAACAGAGTCCTTGCACATTTGATTGAACTTATCTACGCCAAAGGCCTCAATGTCGTTTTTATTTTTGAACCCAAGTTCTTTTTCAATAGAAAGTTCCACTGGCAAACCATGAGTGTCTCAGCCGGCTTTTCTTTCCACCAAAAAACCTCTCATCGTTTTGTAACGACAAAATATGTCTTTGTATACCCTTGCCAATATATGATGAACTCCAGGTTTATTATTGGCTGTTGGTGGGCCTTCATAAAACGTAAACTCAGGAGCACCTTTTCTGGCGTCCAAAGTTTTTTGAAAGATTTGATTTTCTTCTCATTGTTTTAATATTTCATCTTCTCTTTCCACAAACTCCAATTTTTGCTTAACTTCTTCTTTGTTTTCTTTTTCCATGTTAAATTTTTAATTTTTGGTGTCTAAATATTTTTTAGCAATATTGTAGTCGCCTTCATATTCTTGTGCCTTTATACCTTTTAGCCCGTCTTTGATCATTATGACTTTTTCAGCACCCTTACCAGTAACAACCACTATTTCATTTTCTTGTTTCACCAAGTCAATTGCTTTTTCAATGGCAGTTTTTCTATCAAGAATAATTCTTGCCTTGTTTTTGTCAATCACACCAGCATAGATGCTGTTGACTATTTTGTTTGGATCTTCGTCATACGGATCTTCATTGGTAATAATAACATAGTCGCTTATCTCACTGGCAATTCTACCCATTTCTGGTCTTTTTCATTTGTCTCTACCACTCCCTCCGCAAGAACCAATAACACTTATTATTTTTTTGAAGCCCAAACTCTTGACTGCTGTCAGTACGGCCTTCAAAGAATCAGGTGTGTGTGCATAATCAATCACCACGTTTACATCGGATTTTGTTTTCACAAATTCCATTCTACCGCTAGCGCCCTTATATTCTTTGAGAGCCAAAGCCACATCGCTCATGTCCATTTTGAGTGCCTTGAGAATAGTGACGGCTGTTAATATGTTATACACATTAAACACTCCATAAAGCCCGACGTTAAAATTCACCCCATCCAACATAAAACTAATACCCTTCTCGCTAACATCCAGATTTTCTGGCTTAACTAAATTCAAATTCAAAATATTGGCTTTTGAATTATGTTGACTATCTTTTATGGATATAACATATTTTTTGTCTGCATTAAAGCTCACAAAAAAATTCTCATTTAGATCATCAAAATTGACTATCGATGTTTTGTCGATTTTTTTGTTGTTGATGTATTTGTTTTTGTGTTTGGTCAACAATTGAAATAATTTGCCTTTTGCTTTTTTGTAGTTTTCAAAACCACCGTGTATTTCTATGTGCTCCTTTTGAAGATTGGTTATCGCCACAATGTCAAAATTAAAGCAATTGGCTCTAAACTGTTCCAATCCCCAGGAAGTTACTTCAACTATGCCAATTTTTGCCCCATCCAATGATGCCTCTCTAAAAAACTGTGGTAATGCCCATCTTCCTGGCATGGTCATTTTTTTATGATTGGGAGTTCTTTTGTTGTTCTTTCAAACCTCCATGGTAGAGTGACTAGCAAACTTAACATCAAGTTTTGACAAGACAAACGACAAAATGCTCACAACCGTACTTTTGCCTTTTGTGCCAGTAACGCCCACCATAATCATCTTTTCTTGGTGGCCTTTTAGCATAAAAGTGCCTACGACAGATCACATAAAATGCCAAGTTTTTTTAACAAGACCAATAATATTTTTGATAGTAGTTTTCATAAGATAGTGTTTACTCTTTATTTTTAATCAATAATACTGTATAATATAATAATATCAAATATTCCTTATGAAATCAACCTCAAAACCAAACTATTAAATATCCAATTTTTTATCAAAATATGAAAAAAAGTGTCAATCCAAAAAATATTTTTGACTTGCATTCAAAATTCAAACCAACAGGAGACCAACCGAGCGCCATAAAACAACTGGTTCAAGGTATCAATCAAAAAAATCCCTTCCAAACATTGCTTGGTGTGACTGGATCAGGTAAGACCTTTACATTGGCAAATGTTTTGGCCAAAACAAACAAGCCGACTCTTATTCTTTCGCCAAACAAAACTTTGGCCGCGCAACTCTTCGAAGAATTTCGAAGTTTTTTCCCCAACAACAAAGTCAAATTTTTTATAAGCTTCTACGACTATTATCAGCCCGAGGCCTATTTACCATCAAAAGATATCTATATCAACAAAGATGCCAAGATCAACAAATACATCGAAGAGCTTCGTCATGATGCTGTGACTAGCTTACTTGGCAACAAAGATGTTATTGTGATAGCTTCTGTGTCTGCCATTTATGACCTAGGTAGTCCGGAAAACTTCAACAAGGCCTCGTTTTCTATCAATGTGGGCGATTCTTTTAGCCGCAACGAGTTATCAAAACGACTGGTCTTACTTTATTATTCTTTAAAAAATTACAATTTTTCTGATTCTGGATTTTTTAGATTTAGAGAAAACATCGTTGAAGTTTTTTTGCCAAATGGTTTGGAAATAATTGAAATACACTTAGAAAAAAACAAAGTCAAGGAAATAATAAAGAAAAACAATGAATTGCAAAACCAAAGCAAGGACTTTTTGTCTATCAAAAAATCAAGCAACATCAAGCCCGAAAATATTAAATCCTTTACCTTCTTCCCTACTAAACTTTTTGTGACCGACCAAGACAAATTAAAATTGGCTGTTTTAAATATCAAGAAAGAATTGCGTGATCAACTAAAAAAATTAAAAAAAGAAGAAAAGCATACTGAATATTTCCGTCTAAAAACCAGGATCAATCATGATTTAGAAATGCTACAATCCACTGGCTATTGTGATGGTATTGAAAATTATTCGAGACACTTGTCTTTCAAAAAACCAGGCGATCCACCATTTACCATGCTCGATTATTTTCGATTTTGTTTTGGTGACGATTTCTTGTTTTTTATTGATGAAAGCCATATAGCCATACCTCAAGTACAAGGCATGTATAATGGCAATTTTATTCGAAAATCAACCTTGGTGGAATATGGATTTCGTTTGCCTTCAGCCATCGACAACCGACCGTTAAAATTTTCTGAATTTGAAAAAATGTTGCCTCAAACAATATTTGTATCAGCCACGCCGCGCGATTACGAAATTCAAAAATCAGACAAAAATATTGTTGAGCAGTTAATCCGCCCTACTGGAGTGTTGGATCCAAAAATAATAATCAAGCCCTGCAAAACCCAAATACCCGACCTAATACAAGAAATAGAAAAACAAATAAAAAATAATGGCAAAACATTGGTTTTGACTTTGACCAAAGCATCAGCCGAAGATTTGTCAACTTTTTTGCAAAACAAAAACATCAAAACAAAATATCTGCACTCTGATATAAAGCCACTTGAACGCCCACAAATAATCAATGACCTAAGATCGGGCAAAATCGATGTGCTTATTGGGATCAATCTTTTACGTGAAGGCCTCGACCTCCCAGAGGTCTCGCTCATAGCAATTTTAGACGCCGACAAGGAAGGATTTCTTAGAAACAGAATATCGCTGCTGCAATCAATTGGTCGCGTAGCCAGAAACACCGAAGGCAGAGCCCTGCTCTATGCCGACAACATGACAAAATCAATCAACGAAACCATTGAAGAAACCGATCGTCGTCGAAAACACCAAAAATCATACAATCAAAAAAACAAAATTATTGCCAAAACAATAAAAAAAGAAATCAAATCTTCTTTTGAAAAAAATGACTCCTCTCTTAGCAACATACCTCACTCAAAACAAATGATAACCTATCTAGAAGGAGAATTAAAAAAAGCAATTGAAAACTGGGACTTTGAAAAAGCAGCCAAGCTAAGAGATCAACTAAAAGAACTAAATTAAAAACCACCGCAAAAATTGCGGTGGTTTTTAATTTTTAACTTGGACGTGAAATACATCTAACATACGCCCTGTCTGTTGAATAAATAGCGTCTTTACCTATTTTGTTATAACTCTCTCCGGTTCTGATTCTTCTATCTATATTGTAACTGGTGTTTGAACCATTAACACTTGCTGTTCAAAATATCACCCCTTGTCCCAAATTGTAATTTGAAACATAGCTGGTGCAAGTGCTAAAAGTGTTGCCGGCATATTGCACATTAAAACCTTCCATAAAAGTATCTCTAATGCCAGTGGATCCCCTTCACGTGCCAACACCTCTAATTTGTTCTGAAACACTCATACCAAAATATCCTTCCAGCTCATTTCAATCGGCATCAGTGGGCAACTCTCAACCAGACGGACAAACAGTTGTTGCTCCTCCTCGGCTATACAATCTACCATAAGTGGTACAATTGGCGCTACTGTTGCCATAACAACAGCTAGTACCGCTTGTTATAATTGTTGATCGCATACTATCTTTCATTCAAACTATGCCACTTGGCAATTCCAAAGTTGTGTAAGTGTAACCATCATACACCAATGGTTCTGGACCTGATCGTAAAGCCACCAAAGGCAAATTATAATTTCTGTTGGTGGATCCTATCAAAAAGAAATTATCTACTTTTCTTTCAGACAGAGAATCGTCTGGCACATTGTTTTTTAACATCGACATTAACACATAACTTCCGCCTGGAAAATAAGCATAAAAATATTGATTGGTATTATCTGGGTCTACTGGTAAAGTAGAAAAATATTTGCTCCCTGTGCTAACCGAAAAATCAACTGGTATTCACCCGTTGCCATCTGTTTTCCTGTAGTCAGCTTCTGCCTTGCAGGCATAAGTGTAGCCAGCAGACAGTGTGGGCAAGCCAGCGACATTTGCACAATCTGTATCACCCAAAGGATCAGGAATGCTAATATAAACTTTTGTTGGGTCACCATAGTTTATGCCAGCACTATTTCATGTTTCCATAAAAACTATTGCTTTATGAATAGTCACTATGTCAGTCATTCTATGAGTATCCTTGGCATTATCAAAAAGTTTGGCTGGGTTTAAAACAAAAATAATCACTGCGCTAAGTATTGCAAGGATGGCTATGACAATCATTAACTCCACAAGCGTGAAAGATTTTTTTGTTACCATTTTAAAAGATTTAAAATTTATTTTTAATAACTCTTGCCAAACAGTCATTTGTTTTTTGCTGCATTGTTACAGCAAACACATTTGCCATTTTCTTCCAAAGTTGCTCTGTCCAACTCCAAACATCTTACTGTAGCAGAGGTCTCTTCTTTAATTTTTTGTTCACATTCTTTATTTTCGCATCAAAAAGACCTTACCAAATTACCTTGCTCAATATATTCTTTAAAATCATTATAATTGTTAGCTTCTTTGGTTTTTTCATTTCGCATCTGCAAAGATTTTTCAAATAAACTTTTTTGAATATCTTCCAATACAACCTGAACCTTTTCTTTTATTTGATCAAACGGTATATCTTGTTTAGAAAAGTCATCTCTTCTAACTGCTTTCACGGTTTTACTTTCCATCTCTTTGCTGCCAATTTCTATTCTTAAAGGCACACCTTTGAGTTCTCATTCGTTAATTTTGTAGCCAAGTGTGTGAGCATCGTCTAAATCAATTTTTACACTAATGTCGTTGTCAGATAATATTTTTTCAATGTTTTGAGCAAAAAGCAAAATATCATTATCTGCTTCGTTCTTTTTGAATATTGGCAAAATCACCACTTGAATTGGAGCGATTTTTGGTGGCATAATCAATCCCAAATCATCACCATGTGCCAACACCAAGGCGCCAATAGATCTTGTGGACAATCCAAAAGAGCTTTGATAAGCAAAGGCCTGCTTGCCATTTTCATCTAAAAATTTTACATCAAAGGCCTTGGCAAAATGGTCTGCCAAATCATGAGATGTACATGCTTGCAGCGCCTTGCCATTTGGACAAACGGCCTCCACGGTATAAGTATTTTTGGCACCAGCAAATTTTTCGGACTGACTCTTAATGCCAACATAAGGAGCTATCGCCATATATTTTTCATAAAAAGTTTTGTATCAATCAAGCGCACGAAAAACCATGTCTACATTTTCTTTTTCATTTGAAAAAGCTGTATGACCTTCTTGTCACAAAAACTCTCTTGTTCGTATAAAAGGAAATGTTCTTTTTTCAGCTCTAAAAATATTGCACCATTGATTGATTTTGATAGGTAAGTCCCTATGCCCTTGCACTCAGTCAGCAAAAGTTCTATACATAATTGTCTCAGACGTTGGTCTTAATACCAATGGATCTGACAATTCTTCGTCGCCAATACGATCTATGGTAAATAATTCTGGTGCAAAACCCTCAATGTGATCCTTTTCTTTTTGAATAAAACTCATTGGTATAAGCATAGGAAAATAGCAATTTTCAAAACCATCTGTTTTGAACATTGCATTTAATATTTTTTGAGTATTTTCTCATATAGCATAACCATATGGGCGTATAACAATGCTTCCTTTTACATCCGAATAACTACAAAGCTTTGCCCTCAAGACAACATCATTGTATCAATCAGCGATATTGTCTGATTTTTTGGTTAAATCTCTTTTTTCAAAACTTTTTTCCATATTGTCAAATTAGTTTTTATATATCATTATTGTATCAAATTTATACATTATTGTCTATTGCATACTAAAAAAGAGCAGTGGATATCACTGCTCTTTTGTTTTCTCAGAAAAAACTTCTGCATTGATTAAAAAACACAATCTTGGGCCCATCTGGGGTGCTAATCACTTCAAGCGAATTTGATGTTTGATCGTCGATCAATCCAGCAATTTCTTCATCATGTTTTAGGCAATAAAACACGACGTATTTTTCATCTGGTGTAAGATCTCGCGTGCCTACAATGTACGCATCGCTATTCCATTTTGGCAATAAACTATTTAGCGTTGCCAAATCTTCTTCTGCTATTTCTGCTTTGGCTTTTTCTAAAATTTCTGAAAAACTTTTGTTCATTTTCGGTCTCCCTCATCTATCACAATTGTCATACCTCTCAAAATGTTGTCTCTGCCAAAATAAACATTTTCTATATCTATTATTTTATATCCTGGGTATTTTTTTTCAAGCTGCTGAAGCGCAGTTTCTTTTTGGGCAAAAGGGATATAAAACACATTTGGAGCCACCTGCTCCGCATAATCCATGGTCGCCAATCCAAAAACAATCATGAACACATAAAGCCAGAACAACGTTACCACCAAAATTCTTCTCATCGCCCCTCCTTTTTGTCAATATACATTATAAAAAATTTACCACAAAAACATTACTCTGTCAAATTAATTTTTTTGGCATATAAAAGATATTCCACATTGCCCCCTTTTTTTCCTAATATTGGCGAAGCAACAAAATCAACAATTTGATAGCCACTATCTGTAACCAATTTTTTTATTTCCACAATTTTGTCAAAAATCATTTCTTCATTGACGATTTTTCCTTGTTTGTTTTTATTACCTTGAATTTCAAACTGTGGTTTTATCAAAAACACCACCAGTCCATCTTTCTTCAAAAATTTTGCCAAATTTGACAATATTTTTTCAATAGAAATAAAAGAAACATCCACCACTATCAAATCAACTAATTCTTTTAAATCTTTTAATTCACGAATATCAACATTTTCAAAGCTTACCACTTTTTCGTTTTGTTTTAATTTTTCAGCTAGTTGATTTTCGCCCACATCCACACTATAAACTCTGTTTGCTCCGTTTTGCAACAAACAATCGGTAAATCCGCCAGTGGAAGCACCCACATCCAAACAAACAAAATCTTTTACTTTGATTTTAAAAAAATTCAAAGCATATTGCAGCTTGTCGCCGCCTCTTGATACAAAAACATTTGTAAAGTCAACTGATATCTCGTCCTCAGTGTCAACTATTTTGTGGCACTTGTTTTCTATAGACCCATTTACCCTTACTTTCATGTCATCAATCAATCTTTGAGCCATATTGCGAGTGTCCACTAGCCCTCTTTCCACCATTTCTATATCCAATCTTTCTTTCATTATTTTTGTTTATTTTTTGTTAACACCACATAAAGTGGGCATATGTCATGATTGTGTTTTTTGGCTGGGCAATAGTCCCTGCCATATTGCACCATCCTTAACTGAAACTCTTTTCTTTCTTTTATTGGCACCACTTTTAACATTTCTTTTTCTATTTTTACGGGATCTTTTTCATTAACAAAACCATACAAATTAAGCAATCTAATCATATGGGTGTCTATTGCCAACCCTTCATTTATATCAAAACCCATCGACAAAACAATATTGGCTGATTTTCTGGCAATGTGATTTAAAGTCAACAGTTCGTCCATGGTTTTGGGCACTTTGGAATTAAATTTTTGTTTTATTGTTCTTGCATTTTCAATTATTGCTTTGGCTTTGTTTCTATGAAAATTGACTCCATATATATCTTTTTCCATTTGACTTAGTTTGGCGTTGGCATAGTCATCAATGTTGCGATATTTTTGAAAAAGCCGAAAAGTAATTTCATTGACTTTTTTGTCAGTTGTTTGAGCTGACATAATTGTTGAGACCAACAGTTCCCATATATTTGAATAATTCAAAGCTATCTTTATTTTTGGATAAAGCTTTTTTAGCTCCTTATTTATTATTTTAAATTTTTGTGTATTGTTCATAAAATTTTATTGTTCCATTTCGGTAATCATTGTGTCCAATTCCTTTACTCTAATTCTTGCATCATCCAAAACGCTTTTAGGAAAAAATTTCTCATACTCTCCTATGTCTACCCTTCTTTTTTTATTCAAATATTTAGCTTCAAACTCGTGCTTACATCAATTAGATGTTTTATCGGAATATTTTTTTTCTGGCCTAAGTATAGATAATAAAGTGGACTCCAGGCAAGGAGAGCTTTCTATTATTTTAATCTTGTTTCTTTTTGCCTCTATTCTTGCTTTTTTTATTTCTTTTTTGTCGTTATCCAATACAGCGATTTTACAATTAAAAAGTCCTGGCTCGTTACTCGCGTTAATAACCATGCTTACAGGATCGCCGCCTTTGTTATTTCTAACAGTAACCTTAACTCCTGTGTTATAAGCATACAAAGACCTTAAGTGTTTCAAAAAAACTTCTTCTGCAAGACCTTCTCCAAAAAATAAAACCGTCTTGTTTGCTTTTCGCTTTTTATTTTTAGATGGATTTGAACGAGACATCAAAAAAGGTTTTAAATTTTTGGGACAGCGCCATAAGCTCCCGCCATATATTTTGCATAATAATTTTCGTCAAGACGAGATCCTGCCACATCATCTAAACGTCACGTGTCGCTCATACCATTTTCGTCTTTTTCGACCAAAACAATTTGATATTTATCAAGCTTACTCAAAATTATATGACTATGTGTGCTCATTAGCAATTGAGCATTTTTAGGATTTGTCTCAGGATGTATAAACAAGTCATGCAACGCTATTAACACTTCCGGATGCAAATTATATTCAAATTCATCTATAATAACCATATTGCCATTTTTTAAAGCCACCAATATATTTTTTAGCAAAACCAACAGTTGTTTTGTTCCAGAAGATTCATAGGCAATTGGCAAAAATTGATCTTGGCCGTTGAACAAATGCGTCGCCTTTACATCTATAGAAAAAGTATTTTCTTTTTTTTCTTTTATTATTTCCAAACCTTTGAGTCCTAAATCAAAACGACATAGTAATTTTTCTGCATGTTTTTTTAAATCGTCGTTTTCACTAAAAAAATCTAAAACTTCAAAAAGCTGTTTTGTAGAATTAGGAAATAAAATATCTCCTATTCATCCTGCCTCCACAACATTTGTGCCCAATTTTTCTCAATAATCAACAATCACTTGGCTTTCTATATGGTTAAGCTTTGCTGCCGATCCTATCAATCCAGCATTAACTCGTTGAGCATCTTTTATTTCTTTTGGCAATTTAAAATTATAATCATTAAATTCATATTTTTTTGTTTTTTCGTCTCAATGCCTTTCAAAAAGTTTTTTTGTTGATTTTTTAACCTTTGCAAATTCTATAGATTTTAATTCTTCTTTTATTATTCGTTTTTTTGTGGCGCTAAAAAAATAGTTATATACTTTATTGTTTGTCTCAAAAACAACCGACATTTCTGATGGATTATCCTCACTATCATCAAAAGCAAATGTTTGAATTAAAATTGGAGCATCCACAGATCGAACAACTGAGTTAACCATTACTCATTTCAAAAACGGCAAAACTTTTAACAAATTAGTTTTACCTGAAGCATTTGGACCTATCACTGTTTCCATTTTTGACAATCTAAATCCCAATGGAGTAATAAAATAACCATTGTTGTCAGGGGCATTATTGTTGACTACAAAGCTAACTTTAACCTCCTTGCCAAAAGAATAAAAATTTTTGCAAGAAAATGAATGTATCATAATTTTATATATTATATTTATTATAATATAATATTAGCATAATTTTACAAAAATTGCAAGCTTTTTAACAAAATATCGTTGAAAATCAACTAAGATGTATCTTTTTGGCTACGTTTGTAAAAACATCTAGCAATTACGAGCTTTTTGCCTTTTTTTGTCGGGCTGTTGGGAATTGAACCCAAATCACGCGCACCCGAAACGCGTATAATACCACTATACCACAGCCCGAAGCAAATTATCTCACTTTATATTTTTGTTTTATTTTTTCTTCTTCCTTGAGCAAAAGGTCTTGATGTATTTTTTTGCTATCAACGCTCATTTGTTTTAATTTTTTGTCGTCCATTTTATTTAACTCAGCAGCTCTTTGTTTCAAATATTTTGTAGTATTGTTTTTCATATCATCAATAATATCTGACAACAAAATGTTCAAAATAAATCCAAGCCGTGGGCCAGGAGCAATTTTCAAAAACTTCATCAGATCTTCTCCGTTTATTTTTAAGGTCTTGAGCCCAATATTTTTGTTGTCCATTTCATTTAAAACTTTTTCCACTCTAAACAAAAAATGTCTCAACCTAAAAGGAAGTGCCTTAGGGCAGCCAGAGCCAATCCTATCGGCCTCTCTTAACTGAGAGAGTTCCAAAATATTTTCTTTTTTGACATTGGAAAGTAAATATCTAATAGATGAATCAGTGTTGACTTCTGGATCATAATAAAACTGATGATTTTTGACTAGCAAAACCACCTTATCCAAAATATAATTTGGAAATTTTAATCGACTCAATATTTTTTGAGCCATTTTAGCACTCACCACTTCATGATTATAAAAGGTAGCATATTTACCTTGCCCCTTTTTAACTTGCGGCTTACCAATATCATGCAATAATGCCGCCAAACGAACCTCCAAGCTAAAATTTTGCAAGACCGCATAATCAAAAGAATTGATCAAGTGATCAAACACTGTGTAGATATGATGCAAATTTTGAGAAACACCAATAGCATAGTCAAGTTCCGAAATAATATACTTCATTAGCCCAGCTTCGTATAATTTTTCAATAGCGTTTTTACCGCAATTAGACATCACAATTTTGATAAACTCATCTCTTATTCTTTCAGATGACACCAATGCTAAATTTTGGGCCTTTTGTTTTATTGCCAAAAAAGTTTTTGGTTCTATATCAAATCCCAACTGACAAACAAATCTTATCGCTCTTAACATTCTAAGAGCATCCTCTTCAAATCTTTCCTCTGGAATTCTAACAGCTCTCAATATGCCATTTTTTAAATCATTTAGCCCATCATACAAATCCACTATTTCACCCTCTGCTTTTATTTTTGTTTTCATTGCTTGGGTTTTTTGCATATCAAAAGCCAACGCATTGATTGTAAAATCACGCCTCATCAAGTCGGATTTAAGATCTTCCAAAAATTCAATCTTTTCGGGATGCCTTTTGTCTTTGTATTCGCTTTCTTTTCTATAGGTGGTAACTTCCACTATTTTTAAATTGTTTATTTTGGAGCTAGTCAACACTCCCACAGTCCCAAAGTTATTTTCATAAATACTCTTTTTGAATATTTTTTGAATTTCTTGCGGTTTGGCGTTGGTGGTGATGTCTCAATCGTTTACCTCTCTTTTCAAAATCAAATCCCTCAAACATCCACCCACAATATAGGCATCAAATCCATTTTTTTTGATTTTTTGAATTATATCAAAAATAACAATCGGCAAATCAATTTTTATTTTATTGGTATTTTTTTGCATTTTTGTTTATCTTATAAAACATAGCCCAAAAAATTTGGGCTAAGCTTTATATTATTTTTTATCTTGTTGTTCTTTTTTAAGCTTGCTCAAAGATTTGTAATATTTGTCTTCGTCGTTAAATGGCAAAGAATATTCTTCATGTATTACAATATCTTCAGATACTGCTTCTGATACTTCTGCTGAGTTATCTTCTTCAAAAGCCATTGCGCTACCCTCGTCTTCATCTGGATCGGCGCTATCTTTTTGCAATTTTTTGAGTTGTTTTTTAACATCACTCAAATCATCAGCTAAGTTATCGCCTACCAAACCGTTTTCATCATTCAATTCTTCCTTTATTTTTTTGGCCATAATATATTTTTATTTTTATTAAATAAATATTTTAGTTCTTTTTTTCTAGATAGCATATGCTAGCAATACAAATAGCCAGGGCGTCAGCGGCATCATCTGGCTTAGGAATAACTTCCAAGTCAAAATATTTTTTGACCAGCTGCTGCACTTGTTTTTTTTCTGCCCTTCCATATCCTGCCAAATATTGTTTTATTTGTAGCGGCGTTAGCTCCAAAACTTTAACTTTGTTTCTTTTGCTGGCCAACAACACCACTCCCCTTGCCTCACTAATCTTCATAACTGTTTTGGCATTTTTAAAGAAAAAAACTTCTTCTATCGCCAACAAATTTGGTTTGTTGTTCTTAATAAGTTGATTGATCTGTTTAAAAATATTTTCTAAGCGTTCTAGTCCATCCAGTTCAGTGAAGTCCCAACATCCAAATTCTATTATTTTGGCCTCTCCTCGTTTGTATTCTATGGCAGCATAACCAGTTCGAGAAGTTCCTGGGTCAATGCCAATAATTATCATATTGTGTTATATTAGATAGTTGGCATTGGTAAAGACCTCTTCCACGTCTTGGCAGTCGTCCAATGCTTCTAATAGCTTTTCTATTTTATCTTTTGCGTTTTGTTCTTTTATATCAATCATTTGTGTGCCAACTCATTCCAAATAAGCATCCATTACTTCCGCAAATTTTTCAATTTCTGCTTTCACCACATGCAAGTCACTATTGGCTGTTTCTATCTCCACCACTTCGTCGCCAATTTTTATATCATTTGCGCCTGCTTCGATAGCTTTCATTTCAAAATCATCTTGTCATTTTGGCAAATCAACTATAACCTTGCCCACTTCTTTAAACATTCACTTAACACTTCCTTCGCTGGCCATTTTGCCATCATATTTGGAAAGTGCGTGTTTGACATCTGCCACAGCTCTGTTTTTGTTGTCAGTGATTATGTGAATAACCAAAGCAATTCCACTAGGCCCATATCCTTCGAAAAACATTTCGCTAATAATAGCGCCTTCATTTGTTTCTCCCGTGCCTCTTTTAACGGCTCTTTCAATATTATCTTTAGGCATACCTGCGGCCTTTGCTTTATCAACCAGTAATCGCAACTTTGGGCTAACACTAATGTCACCCTTGCATTCACTGCTTGCCAAAGCAATTGCTACAGCATACTTTGAAAAAATCTTTCCTCTTTTGGCATCATTAATGCCTTTTTGATGTTTAATCGACGATCATTTATTATGTCCTGACATATTTGTGTCTTAATAAAACTATTAATACAGCCCTTTGTTTGTTAAAACAAATTACGACTAAAACGCATGATAATTAATGAAATTTATCAAAAATTAGCTATTAGATGGGCTTTATTCTATTATACAACATTTTCTTTCGAAAATCAAGGTCAGCAAAATTTTTGTATTGAATATTATTTTATTTTATGTTACAATTTATATAGAAAAAAATAGCTAAAATTTTATTATGAAAAAAATATTTATTGTCAAAATAATAGTTCTTTTGATTATTGTTTTTGGCTTTTCTTATAACAGCTCATCTGCAAGCTCTTGCCCTTTGAGAACGGTTGGTCTTTCAAGAACCAATCAATCTGGCAAGTTTAACGAAATCATTGCTTTGCAAACAATTTTGTCGTCATACCCAATGATATACAAAGATGTTGAGCTGGTTGGCGCCTTTGGTCCTAAAACCGAAAATGCCATCAAAAGATTGCAAACCGACAATGGGCTCCCTTCAAACGGAGTTGTCACTCAAGACACTCTAGATCTTTTGTGTGAACAATACTACCATTGCCCTTTTAAAAGCATGATTGGCAGAGGCGATGAGCTCGACCCAGAGCAAACGCTCGAAGTCAAAATAATACAATCATTTTTAAAGTTTATACCAAAAGTTAGTTACACTGGTCCAATAACAGGATTTTTTGGAATACTTACTGAACAAGCAATCACAAAGTTTCAAAATGCCTACAATTTATATCCAACCAAAATAATGGATTATGATACCACCAATGCTTTATGCAAAATACTCGACAACATCAACGATATCACTTTAGGCAAAGCAGTTACTACATCTTCAACCAGTAGCCCTAAAAAAATAACTTCTTCCCCTTTGGTGGCAGTTTGTGTGGCTGATCCAAAAAATGCTAGCAACAATCAAAAAGTTACCTTTTTGTCTCAAGTAGCAGGAGGCACCCCTCCATATAAATATTACTGATCTGGCTATGCCTCTGGCAACCAAAGCACCTCATCAAATATTTTTACTGGTTCTGGATCATATCTAGCACAATTAATTGTGACTGACAGCAAAAACACAAGCACTCAAACAAGCTGCCAAGCGCTCGTTGGTAATGCTCAGCCATACCAACAACCAATAACCATCCCTAATGTATCTTTACCTCAGTCCACTCCTGCTGCCCCAGTTGCGCCTTCCACCTTCACTGGTAATGTCAACATTCAAATGACCAGCGACTTTAGTGAAATACGCGACGCTAGCGACAGCATCAATATATTCTGAACTAGCAGCAATGCTGAAACCTGTTATGCCACTTCTGCTCCATCACAAGACAGCTGAAATGGACCTGTCGGTCTTACTGGGCAAAAAACTATCTCTAATTTAAACATTTCTCCTGGCAGCGCTATTATATTTACACTGGTTTGCAACAACAAAAACAAAACCGAAGTAAAATATGTTGTTATAGAAAGAAAATAAAAATAAAAAATGCCCGAACTACCAGAAGTTCTCACCACCATAAACTATTTGAAACCAAGAGTTCTTAAAAAAACTATCACCAAAGTTTGGATTGACAAAAACACCAAAATTGACAATCAAACTTCCAAAGATTTTTCAAAACAACTACAAAACTCAAAAATAATAAGCATCAACAACATTGGCAAATATATAATGTTTTATCTGTCAAACGATTTGCTTTTGATAATACATCAAAAAATTAGCGGTCATCTGCTCTTTGGCACTTACGTTCAAAAAGCCAATTCTTGACTATGCCAAAACAAAACCATAAGCCAAGATCCCAACAACCGCTTCATCAGAATATTGTTTTTGCTAGATAATGGTCAATCGCTGGTGCTATCAGACCCAAGAAGATTAATACGTATCACTCTTGTATCCAAAAATGATCTCTCAAAAATCAACGCCATAAACAAAATTGGCCCAAACCCATTTTCAAAAGAATTTTCTTTAGATATTTTTGTCAAAAAATTATCTTCTCATCAAAAAATAACCGTCAAACAAGGGCTGCTAAACCAAAGCATTGTTGCCGGAATTGGTAACATTTATGCCGACGAAATCCTTTTTAAAAGCAAAGTTTTACCCACTCGTAAAATTTCAACCCTACGCAAAAAAGAAATCTATGCTATATTCAAGAATATCAATATTGTGTTGTTGAATGCTTTAAAAAACAAAGGCACCACTTTCTCGAACTATCGCAATCCTGATGGCAAAAGCGGCCAAAATCAAACCACGCTCAAAGTATATGGTCGCAAAAACTTGCCCTGCACAAAATGCAAAGAAAAAATTCAGTCAATCAAAATAAATAATCGCGGCAGTTATTTCTGCGCTAAATGTCAAAAATAAATCATGATTTACAATTTTTACGGTGAAAACAATTTTCTTATCAAAAACGAGCTCCAACAGCAGCTCCAAATTTTTGAAAACAACCATTTTGAAATATTTGTTTGTGACTTTGATTTGCCTAAAGAATCCGCCCAAAAAGAAAATTTTGAAGAAATTCTTTTGAAAACAAAAAACAACATTGACTCCATTGGGCTTTTTTGCAATAAAAAAGTTATTGTGTTTAAACATTTTTCTGACAAAGTTTTCACCAAAACCATTTTAAAAAAACTTTTTTGCTCTTTATCCAAAATACAAAACAGCAAAGATATAATTGTATTTTTTACCAGCAAAAACAAAATTGCTTTTGATGGTAAGCTTTTAATAAAATACAAAGAACACAAATCTATCACCCCCGCTCAAACAGAGTCGATAATAAAAACCATATCAAAAGATAATGGCGTTGTTCTCACAAAAGATGCTATTGATTTTTTAAAAAACACGTTTGATGGTGATCTAGAAATTATTGAACTAGAAATACAAAAACTTAGCAACTACAAAAAAGAAATCAATGAACAGGCGATATTGGATCTCATAAACAAGCCCAACATCGCTGTTAAATTTGCACTCAGTAACGCTCTCAACACTTTAAACAAAGGAACCTGTATCAAGACCCTTTTAAACGAACTAGACGCTCACACTTTTGATTTGCTTCTTTTTGGATCAGTTGTCGCCTATATAAGAAATGCTATCTTGATAAAAGAAAAACAAACTTTAAAACAAACTGGTTTTAAAATCCATCCTTTTGTGGAAAAAACCATGAGCAAATTTATAAGCAAATTTACACTAAAAGAATTAAAAACTCTATACGCCCAATTATACCAAGACGATTTGCTTATAAAAAAAGGACGCCTTAAAGCATCTCTTTCTTTGGAACTTTTCATCTCTAAAAATCTGTAAAAATACCCTTCATAAAATTGCGGAAAAACTTTGTTTTTCCGCAATTTTCTACTTTAGTTTTTTAGCTAATCTAGATTTTAGTCGAGCTGCTTTATTTTTGTGTAAAACATTTTTCTTGGCAGCTTTGTCCACAATCTTGTAAAAAGCTTTTAGATCTGCTTTGGCGCCATCTTTATCTTTGGCCAAAACTTTCTTTTCAATTACTTTTTTGGCTTTTTTAACGCCTGTTTTGTAGACCAAGTTTTTAGCTTGTTTTCGTTTGCTTTGTCTTAAGGCCTTTTTAGCTGATTTAATAATTGGCATATTATTTTCTTTATAGTTTATTTAACAATTATCTTAATTATAACATACTAAACAAAAAAAGTAAAGCACCACCCTATTGCGTCCTACCCAACACTTTTAATGCTTGTTCCTTGATGTTTA
>CAYGJE010000005.1:0-7390 GCA_964350215.1 uncultured Candidatus Saccharibacteria bacterium
ATATAAAAGACACTATAAACTTGATAGGCCAAGAAGTGGATCTTTATGGTTGAGTGGAGACCAGAAGAGATCATGGCAAAATAATATTTATTGATTTGAAAGATTCCACAGGCACAATACAAACAGTTTTGGGTCCATGATTGGGAGAAAGTTATGGCCTTGCTCAAAAACTTAGGTCAGAATGAGTGGTTAAATTTTCTGGTATTGTGAAGGAAAGGCCAGATAATATGAAAAATGACAAAGTGATACTAGGAGGGGTGGAGTTTGAAGTAAAAAATATAGAAATATTAAACGAAGCCAATACTCATCCATTTGATGTGTATGGTGATGGCAAAGAAATAGGTGAAGAACTCCGAATGGCTAAAAAATACCTTGATTTAAAAAGACCTCGAATGAAAGAAAACTTAGCTAAAAGAGCTATGCTGTTTAAAGCAATAAGAGATTATTTTTATAAAGAAGGGTTCTTGGAAATAGATACTCCATATTTAACAAAATCCACTCCTGAAGGAGCAAGAGATTTTTTGGTACCAACCAGAGTCGGCAAAGGGATGTTTTATGCTTTACCTCAATCGCCTCAACAATACAAACAAATGTTGATGGTGGCCCAAGTGGAAAGATATTTTCAAATAGTGAGATGTTTTAGAGACGAAGATCCAAGAGGTGACAGACAGCCAGAGTTTACTCAGCTTGACGTGGAGGTTAGCTTTAAATCAGAAGAGCAAATTCGATGCATGACCGAAAAAATGGTAAAAGAAATAGTGGAAACACTGTACCCAGAAAAACATTTTACACAATATCCTTTTCCTAGAATTGAATATAGCGAAGCGATGGCAAAGTATAATACCGACAAGCCAGATATAAGAAAAAACAAAGAAGACAAAGATGAATTAGGATTTGCTTTTATTGTTAATTTCCCGATGTTTGAGTGACACGAAGCAGGACAAGGAAGAGAGGCAGGGTTTGTGGCAGTGCATCATCCGTTTACAAAGATTAATTTTGGGGACGTTAAAGACATTAGTGAAAAAATAAAAATGATCAAAGAAAGTCCAAAAAGCTTAAATGCTTTTCAATATGATCTTGCTTTAAATGGCTATGAGATTGCCGGAGGATCAATTAGAGAAACCGATGCGCAAATTTTGGAAACAGTGTTTGAAACATTGGGCAATGACAAAGAAGATTTTCAAAAGCAGTTTGCTCATTATGTGGAAATGTTTGGCTATGGTGTGCCACCACATGGAGGAATTGCATTTGGATTTGATAGATTGCTTATGGTGTTGCAAAATGAAGAAAATATAAGAGAAGTAATTCCATTTCCAAAAACAGGAGACAGTCGCGATTTGATGATGAATGCTCCATCAGGAGTTGACGAGAAACAACTCAAAGAGGTCCATATAAATATAAATAAATAATATAAAACCACCAATATGAAAAACAAAAATGAAAAAACATTGGTTTTGCTTAAACCAGATGCAGTGCAAAGAAATTTGATTGGCGATATTGTGTCTCGATTTGAAAGAGCAGGGCTTAAAATAGTTGGCATGAAATTTTTGCAGCCAACAAAAGAACAGGCCTACAAGCACTATGTAAAAAACGAAGAAGAAATCGAAGCATTGGGTAATAGATCCATTGAAGGCAAAAGAAAAAATGGAGTGGAAGTCAATGACGATCCAAAAGAATTGGGCATGTCTATCATCAACAGATTGGTAACATTTTTGTCTCAAAGTCCAGTAGTGGCAATTGTGTTGGAGGGTTCAAACTCCATTCCAATAGTAAGAAAAATAGTTGGGTCAACTGAACCATTAAATTCAGATGTTGGCACTATTCGAGGTGATTATACCATTGATTCATATGATTTGGCAGATACCGACAACAGGGCAGTTCGAAACTTGGTACATGCATCAGCCAATCAATTTGATTCGGATTATGAAATAAAGGTGTGATTTGGGGAAAATGAGATATATTCATACAAAAATGTTCGAGACATTATTCTTTATGACGAAAACTTCAGTTAATCAAAAAAGCCGCTTTAGCGGCTTTTTGTGTAAAACCTTGCTTGATTTTTAAACCAAAAAATGATAAAATATTAATATAAGAAATATAAAGACCAATCATGCCAAAAGACATCAAAAATACTCTAAAAAATGGAAAAGTTAGATTCATTGTTTTTAAAAAGGGGGGCAGCTGATATGGAGTTGCTTTGGAGTTTAATATTGTGGAGGTAAATAAAGACCCAAACGTTGTTTTGATTAATTTGCTAGAGGCAATATCAGGATATGTGGAATCCGCTATAAAAAATAAAATTCATCTGTCATTGTTAGATCAAAAAACAGACAAGGAATATGAAAAAATTTGAGAACAGATAAACAAAAAAACTCAAGAAGTAGCCCTTCCAAATATATACATGTTTGGCAAAAAAATGTTAACTAGTGTTTAAATTTTTATAATGCCACGCGGACTATACAATTGAACGTTTCAAGAGATAAACAAATTTTTAAAAAAGCATGATTTTTTTCTATCCTACGTAAAAGGCAGTCATCATTTTTATGTAGGAGATGTGAGCGGCATTAAAAGACAGGTTTGTGTTCCAAGGCATGATAGCAAATCAATTCATCCAGCTACGATTAAAGGTATAATATCTCAATCAGGGATTGATAAAAAGGAATGAATAAGTAAATAAAAATCAAAAAAGGAGCATTTGCTCCTTTTTTGATTACTAGAAATAGATTGTAAAGTGTGATATACTTATATTGCTGGGGCATTAAAGAAATTTTACTAATTAAATTTTAAGGAAGTTTTATATTTTGTTGGCCCGTGGGCCAGCAGTGCGGACATCCACTTATTTCAAAGTTTAATATTCTTGGTGCCCCGGCAATATATAATAAATAACAAAAATGCTGTCAAAAAACAATAAAGAAAAACAAAAAGTGGTTGTGGGCATGTCGGGAGGAGTGGACTCTTCAGCGGCAGCGTTTTTGCTTTTAAAACAAGGATTTGATGTGGTGGGAGTTAGTTTAAAATTTGCAGTGTGAAACCATGAAAAAAATTTATTAAAAGAAAATGTTTGTTGCAGCAGTGGTTCTTTTTTGGTGGCCAAAAATATATGTAATCAATTGGGCGTGCCGTTTAAAATAATTGATGTTAAAGAAAGATTTTTGGAAAAAGTGATAAATTATTGAAAAAAAGAAATAAAAAATTATAACACACCAAATCCATGTATAGTGTGTAATCATGAAGTCAAAATTCAAGCACTGATTGAGTTTGCCAAAACAATAGGCGCTCAATATGTGGCAACAGGGCATTATGCTAAAGTGGATTTTGACAAAAAAACAAAAATGTATCATCTAAAATCGGCTAAAGATAAAACCAAAGACCAAATTTATTTTTTGAGCCAGCTCAATCAAAGCCAATTGAAAATGCTGAAATTTCCTTTGTCAGAATATACAAAAGAAGAGGTATATAAAATTGTCAAAAAAGCTGGGTTTAAGGTTTTTCAAAAAACAAAACAAAGTCAAGATTTTTGTTTTGTGGCCAATAAATCATATGAGGCGTTAGTGGAAACAGAGTTGGGGTTTGAAAAGGGTGATATAGTGGATGCAAACTTTAAAAAAATAGGTCAACACAAGGGGCTGGCATTTTATACAATTGGCCAAAGAAAAGGAATAAATTTATCAGGAGGTCCGTTTTATGTAAAATCAAAAAATATTTTAAAGAATGAATTAGTTGTCACCAAAAACAAAAAAGATTTGTTTGAAAAAGAATTTGAAATCAAAAATGTAAAACTCATGGGGGTCAAAGAGGAGGATATCGATAAGAAGGAGGTTTTGGTGCAGATAAGATATGGTGATAAAAAAGCCAAAGCCAAAATTTTTGTTTTAAAAAAAGGTGTTCTGAAGGTTGTGTTGCAAAAACCAAAGATGGCCATTACTCCTGGACAATTTGCAGTGCTGTATTTAAAAAATAAATGTATTGGGTCAGGCCCAATAAAAAACTAAAACAAAAATATGATATATATTGTTGGTACGCCAATAGGCAATTTGCAAGACATTACGCTTCGAGCGCTGGAAACTTTAAAAAAAGTCGATATCGTTTTGTCAGAAACCCCAAAAACAACATTAAAAATGTTGTCGCACTTTGAAATTAAAAAACCAATATATTCTTTTTTTCAAAATCCTACGTCAAAACAAATCGAAGATATATTAAAATGAATCAAAGAAGGTAAAGAAATAGCTATTGTGAGTGAGGCCGGCACGCCAGGAGTGTCGGATCCGGGTAACAAATTGATAAGCGACTTGCTTCAAAAAAACAAAAATATAAAAATAGTGCCAATACCAGGAGTGTCGGTTTTGACAGCAGCCATTAGTGTGGCAGGAGTCAACACTCAAAAGCTTTGCTTTTTGGGATTTGTGCCTAAAACAAAAAAAGGAAAGTTTTGAAAAGAAGTGAATAATTTTGAGGGCGCAGTGATGTTTTTTGAATCCACTTTTAGGATAAAGAAAACTCTGATTGAGATGAAAGAAAAGGTCCAAAATAAAGAAAAAATCATTATTTTTAGAGAGATGACAAAGATTTTTGAAGAAATAATAAGAACTGATTTTGCGAACCTAGAAGATGATATATTAAACATGATAGACAAAGGAGAGTTTACGGTTTTGGTGATATAATAATGGACTTTAAAATAATGGTCACAAACATTATTGACTAATGGCCAATTCTATGATAATATATAAATGTTAAATAATAAATGAAACAATTATGGCTCAAGTATGCGAAAGCTGTCAAAAAGGCCGCAATAAAGCTACATCTTGAAAGAAAATTATGTCTAAGTTGGATCCAACCAAAAGATATTTTCAAAAACCCAATCTACATGATGCTAAGCTAAAAGGTGGTCAAAAAATAAGAATTTGCACTTCTTGTTTGAGAAAAATGACAAAAGAAAACAAATTAAAATAAAAACAAGCTTCAACTTTTGTGTTGGAGCTTGTTTTTTATTTGGTTTTTTGTTATTTTTATAGTAGTATTAAAAACAAAAAATGGACATAGACGAAATATTACAAAATCAAAAAAATAATGAAAAACTTGGCGACCAGCTCAAGCAAATATACGAAGATGGTCGTGAAAGAAACACTGAAAATATGGCCTACAAAAAAGGTTTGTTTTATATTGATTTACGAAAAGTCAATATTGAGGTTTCAGCCATAGCATTAATAGACGAAAAAACAGCAAGAGACAATCAAATGGTTCCTTTTCAAATCAAAGGTAAGGAGTTGGCAGTGGCCGTGGTGGACGACGAAAAAGAAAATGTCAAAAAAACATTAGAAAATTTAAAAGAAAATGGATATACTTTAAAAATATTTATATGTTCAAGTGCTAGTTTAGAACATGCTTTTCAAAGATATGGTCTAGTGTCAAAGCCAAGAGAAATTATTACCGATACGTTGATATTGTCTAATGTACCAAAAACTGATTTTTCCGATTTAAAAAAGTCATTGGCAATGGTGGACCAAAATGATGTTTCTTTGGCTAACGGGCTTATTTTTAAAGCAGCGGTGTTGTCGGATGTTTCAGATGTGCATATTTTACCAAAAGAAGATCAAGCAATAATCAAATTTAGAATTGACGGGGTTTTGAGTGAAGTGGCAAGTATGTCCACAAAAATGTATTTTCAAATTAGAGATAGAATTAAATTGTTGGCAAGATTAAAACTAAATATTCAAAACTCTCCACAAGATGGAAGATTTAAAATAATAGACAGCGAAAAAGAATATCAAGCAAGAACCTCTGCCATACCAAGTCAACATGGAGAAATATTGGTAATGAGGGTTCTTAGTCAAAGTGCAATGGCATTGTCGCTTGAAAACTTGGGGTTAGATGAAGACGAAGTGGTGTTGATAAAAGGAATGTTGTCTAGTCCAAACGGAATGGTGTTGGTGACAGGCCCAACTGGTTCTGGCAAAACTACTACACTTTACTCGTTATTAAAAGAAAAATCAAAACCAGGCACAAATATTATCACTATAGAAGATCCAATAGAATATCAAATGAAAGGAATTAGCCAGACCCAAGTCAATGAAAAACAAGGGTATGATTTTCATAATGGGCTAAAATCCATTTTGAGACAAGACCCAGATGTGATTATGGTGGGAGAGATAAGAGATAAAGAGACCGCCAATATTGCCATACAGGCATCTCTAACAGGACATTTAGTTTTCTCAACATTGCATACTAACGAAGCAGCTGGCACAATAGCTCGATTGATGGAATTCGAAATAGAAAATGATGTTATGGCATCCAGCTTAAAAATTATAATGTCGCAAAGATTGGTGAGAAAACTTTGTCCTCATTGCAAAGAAGAATATGATGTATCAAAAGAAACAGAAGAAGAAATAAAAAATGCTTTGTCGGTGCTATCCCCAAAAAGCAATGTGGAAGTGCCTAGAGAGATCAAAAAACTATATAGACCAAAAGGGTGTGCAAAATGCAACAACCTGGGGTACAAGGGGCAGGTGGGCATATTTGAACTTTTGTTTGTTAATGACGATATTAATGAACTCATAAAAGCAAGAGCTAGCATTTCAGAAATAAGAGAGCGCGCAATACAAATGGGTATGACGCCATTGTTTCATGATGGTCTAAACAAGGTCATAAAAGGAGAAACATCCATGGAAGAATTAGTGAGAGTGTCGGGAGATATTGACTATATAAACTTAATGTTTGATAAACTTTTGAGTCAATCGCTATTAAGAGGAATAAAAGTCACTGAAGATGAATATCAAAATGTTTTGGGAACAGTTGGCAATGTTGCAAAGCTCGAAGCCACTATCAATGATCACAAACCAGAAGATGCCTTTGAAATATTATGCATTTTGGCATTGGCTTATAAGGCATCTGACATCCACATAGAACCAGAAGAAAATTGTGCTAAAGTAAGATATCGAATAGATGGTGTGTTGGAAGAAAAAATAAAATTAGACCTCAATGACTATATGGGCATAATGCAATATGTAAAACAATTGATAGGCGTGGACTACAAAGAGAAGGCAGCTATAAAAGAAGGACGGTTTAAAATTGAAATGAAAGATAAAAATCAAGACGTCAGAGTGTCTATTGTGCCAAGTGGTTTTGGAGAATCATTGGTTATGAGAGTTTTGAGTGCCAATATTTCACAAATCGAGCTTACTGACTTGGGTATTTATCCTGAAATGATGCCAAGCATCAACAAAATGATAAAAAAACCAAGCGGCATTGTTTTGTCTTGTGGGCCTACCAGCTCTGGTAAAACCACAACAATGTATTCGATACTCTCAAAGGTCAACAATCCAAATATCAAAATTATGACAGTGGAAGACCCAATAGAATATCAAATAAAAGGAATTACTCAAACTCAAGTTGA
>CAYGJE010000005.1:7490-9969 GCA_964350215.1 uncultured Candidatus Saccharibacteria bacterium
TCTGGAAAACGTGTTGTCTGGTATTTCTCCGGAAATGAAAAAACTTTATGAGTTTAGATTAAGCAAGTCATGAAAAACATATAGCAAAAAAGGATGCGACAAATGCAATTTTACTGGCTTTCTGGGGCAAACAGGATTGTTTGAAATTTTGTATAGCGACAGTGAAATTGAACAATTGATATCCTCGCAAGCAGATGCAAATGTCTTCAAAAAAGAACTTTTGGAAAGAAGCTTGAGTTTAGAACAAGACGGCGTTATGAAAGTAATAGAAGGGGTGACTACGCTGGAAGAAATAAAAAGAGTAATATAAAAACACCCCGCCCATGCAAGCATGAGCGGGGGTATGGAAAGAAAAATAATAAAGCTTATTGATCTGTAGACATCGTCCTCCACAAGTAGCGGAGATTAAGAACTTCATAGAGGTATAATTTAGTCGGAACCAAACTACCCATCTGATTAAAGTTCTGAGGGCCAAAAGCAATAAATCGCCCTTGCATCTACAGATCAATAAGCTTTAATCAAAAAATGAGCTATCAACTCATTACGAAGATTTATTATATCATACTAAAACCCTTTTGTCAATAGGCAAGTGTGGATAAAGTGTGTATAATATCGGGCCTTTAAAAGAGGCCAAAATGTTGCACAAAAGGCAAAAATAATATAAAATATAAATTTAATAAACCCATAAACAAAGAATATGTTTAAAAAAATGTATAAAAATTTGATGTCGCTAGCTCTTGTTGTGTTGGCGTTGGTGTTGGTAACGTTTTTTGCACTATACAATGCTCAAATGCCAGAACAAGAAAGATTTAATGTTGTGCCTAAAGAAAAACAAACAGACAAAGAGGCAGATATTTCAGAGTTAGAAAAAGATTTTTACGCCAATATTTATTTGGAAGGAAAAGGCAATGACAAATCAAAAAATTTTATAACTGTGTTGTCGGATTATGCTTGCCCATGATCAAATAAATTTTACAACGAAACAATAAAACCATTTTTGAGTCAAAACGAATTAAAAGATTTTTTTGTGCAATATGATTTTTTGTCTCTAGGAGAACAATCGCCAACGCTTATTGCTAGCGAAGCAGCATATTGTGCCAATGATCAGGGTAAGTTTTGAGAAATGCACGATAAAATGTTTGGATTATCTTCGAGCGGACAGGATATAGAAACTGCTTTTGCCAAAGAAAATATTTATAAAATAGCCAAAGAAATTGACCTTACCGAAGATAGCTTCAAAGAATGTATTGAAAACAAAAAATATCGTTCATTGATTATAAAAAGAGCGTCGCATTATTTGGAAGTGTTTGACAGATTGGGAGTACCGTCCACATTTGTCAACGGCAAACCAATTACTTTGTTTATAGATGGGAGTGAACAAATGGTTGGCGCGATTGATCTAAAGACCTTTACTGACAAAATAAACGAAATGAAATCCCGTTAAATAGATAATATTAACAATATTAAAAATATATTATGGAAACCAACGCAAAAATAATAAAAGTGTATTCTACCCCAGTGTGTCCTTGATGCGACGTGGCAAAGAATTTTTTGAAAGACAATGGCGTTGAATTTGAGGTAATTGATGTATCGCAAAATCAAGAATTAGCCATGGAGTTGATAAATAAAACAGGTCAAACAGGCGTACCAGTTATTGAAATAGATGGAGAGTATATTATTGGATTTGACAAGCAAAAACTTATAGCAATATTAGGATTATAGCACGATAAAAGAGGGGGCAGGCAAAGATTGCCTGCCCCTTTACAATATTTGTAAAATATGATATAATTTGATTAGTATTAAATTATGCCCTTTAAAAACAAAAAAAGAAAGGAGAAAGAAAGATGTTTAAAAAATTGTTGATTTTTTTGATTGTTGTTTTGTTGTTTTTGCCAAAAGCCAATGCAGAAAACAAAGATACAGATCTTAATTTGTTGCCTACTGTGCTGATCATCTCCGCAGAAGAATACACGGCAGCAGAAAAAGAAATGCTGGCAAAACAAATGTTTTGCGAAGGATTTCAAATTCAAATAGAAGTTGTTTCTCCAAACACTTCTCCTGAACAAACCAAAGATATTGTCAAAAATTTTGATAGTGGAAGTGATTTTGCCTATGTCATTATTGACGACAAATTGCCAACAGGCAAAATCAGTGATATTGAAACAGATTATTATTTTAGTGATTTTGATAGCAAAATATCTGTGTCAAGAAGTTCAAAGAGTTTTTTGTTTAAAGCTTTGGCAAAGGTGCCAAATGAGGTTGAGTCGTTGGTTTTTGCGTCACCAATACTTTCTTATTACCGGTGGATTTATGGTTGTTGCTGGTATAAGGTAAGAATAGATCCGTCTATGATGGGATGGGATATTTTTAACAAGTATTCTTCTAAGCTGGAGATAACAACGCTGTTTGAACAAGAAGGTGTTGAAAAATCAAACAGGAAGCCAAAATTGTCTCTTGATAAGGAAAACTTTGAAGAGAC
>CAYGJE010000005.1:10069-20415 GCA_964350215.1 uncultured Candidatus Saccharibacteria bacterium
TTGTTTTCTTCTGTTTTATGTGCATCAAAGCCCTTTAAAGGAGTTGTTTATACTGGAGGCGAGAGCAATGGCACTGATCGAGGGATGTTGTTTGTGTGGAGAACGTTTTTGGAACAAGTTTTGGAAGGCCAAACTTTTGGTCAGGCGTGGGCAAAAGTTCCAGGGTTGATTGATGAAAGGTTCCCTTTAGACAAAGAAGGCAAAATGATGCTTGAAACAAGGGAATTTTTGCGACTAAGAATAAAAGGGCTTCCGTTTGTTAGCGCAAAAAAAGACCATATAATGGTTGAGTTGCCAGACGAAGTGCAGCCAAATCAGCAGTTAAAAATCAAAAACAATGGTAAGCAAAATATTGTTTTTAGTGTTGAAAAAAACGTTATGCTGTTGTTAAATACTGATAAAGGAGTTATCACCCCAAATGGACAAATCGAAATTTCTTTCTCCGTGGCCAACACCAACTACTTCAGAGTATTGGCAGATGAACCAAGTCGTAAAAAATTCGTATATTTGCGAATTTGGTTTAATAATACCATTTCAAAAACCGTTAAAGTATGGTATTATAGATAAATAATTCAAGCGTTTATTTTGCAAAAGCATATAAACGCTTGTTTTTTTATTTTTTGTTTGTTATAATTTTAGTATCAAATGTTAAATTTTTATATTATGATCAAAAAATTATTATTTTTACTTTTAATAGGAGTTTGTTTTTTTGGATCTTTTGAAATTTCAAAAGCTATCTCGGGCGTCGACACGGGACAAGATTGTCGCATAAAGCCAGGAGGGAAAACTTGTGACGCGTGTGTTGCTTCGTATTGCGCCAAAGATTGATATGACAAGCCATTTTGTTATGAAGTGATGGCGTGTATTGGTGAGAAATATGGTGGATCAAGCACGTTATGTTACAATGCTCCCTACTTAGATAATGGGGGCAATTGTTTTTTTGATAGCGAGCAGTGCAATCGCTGAAAAAGCTATTTATCAAAAACATATGGATCTTGCACTTCGGACTCAGATTGTTTTGAAGGGTGCCCAAGCGACAAGCCCGATTGACCACATATGCAATGTGACAATAAAAACAAAAAATGTATGGTAGTAAAATCATGTGGCAAAAACGAATGTAAAGAATATTCTGATTGCTGTGCTAGCAACGAAAAATATCCGCATTACAAGTGTTACACAGTGGATTATATGGGCGGCAAGGTTTGGCAATGCGGGCTTGATTATTCTTGTGGCATTGACGAGTGCGACCCAAAAAACACAAAATATTCAGCAGCTTTGGGCATAAACTATAATCCAGATTGTCGAAGTTATGAGTGTAAAAAAACTTCAAGTAGTGCTCAATGCGTGATTAACAACAAAGGTAAATATGCCAACCGTCTTTTTTGCGAAAAAGATTGTCAGGTGCAATCAACCACCACTACCACAGTGACAACTACGACAACCACCAAGGCATCTCCAGGAACTACTTTACCAGTGGTAACTACGACTAAAGCAGCTGTTGGTCCTGGCGACGGAGGAACTTCAACAACAACTACCACCAAAAAAATTCCAACCACAACCACTACAACTCTTTTGCCTTTTTGCGCCATAAATGCTTTGGAGTTTGTGAAATACACGCAGGGAGGTTTTAGAAGCAATTTTTACACTAAAGTGTTTGCTTTACTTAATATTCCTAAAGACAAAATATTAACAAATCCAAAATTTGAATATGCGGCGTCAAATTGTGAAGAATGTTTTTTGGATATAATAAATTTGGATAATAGCAAAAAAGTAACACAATTTTATATCGACAACAAATCATTTGGCAAACTTGATGACGATGGGTTGATCAATCCTTCCATTAAAAATCGCTATCTTTTTGAGAGAGGTACTTTTTATCAAAATGGACTAGATCTTAATGTGTCATCACTATATCCAGGAAGATATGAAATAATATTAAAATGTGTGGATCCAAGTGATAGAGATTATAAAATTGAACAATCATTGCGACTCAATGTTTTCCCTAGTATTAGATGGAGAGAATCACTACCAGCTATTGACTAGTTTTAAAAAAGAGCCACAAAGTGGTTCTTTTTTGATAAAAACGAATAAATATGTTAATATAGAAGTAACAAATTAAATGATTTTATAATGTCAAATTTTGCAAACGGTGAAAAAATTGAATGAAATGAAAATTTTAAAAGAGCTTACGACTTGATGGAAAATTCTTCTGAGAGCTTGTTTGTAAGTGGGCGAGCAGGTACTGGTAAGTCAACATTGGTGGACCATTTTAGAATAAATACCAAAAAACAATGTGTGGTTTTGGCTCCAACAGGAGTGGCGGCATTAAATGTCAAAGGCCAAACAATACATTCTTTTTTTGGGTTTAAACCAGGGATCACTCCGAGTAACATCAAACAATCGACGGACCAAAAAAAGAACTTGCTTTATAAACAACTAGAAATTATAATAGTGGATGAAATTTCCATGGCAAGAGCTGACCTTATTGATTGTATGGATGTTTTTTTGAGAATGCACGCAAGACAACCTTTTGAGCCATTTGGTGGAGTGCAAGTTGTGTTTATTGGCGACTTGTACCAGCTACCGCCGGTGGTGGTGAAGTCAGAAGAAGATTTTTTTTATGAAAAATACGATAGTCCTTTTTTCTTTGATGCTAAAGTTTTTAAAAATTTTCAATTAAAGCACTTGGAACTTGATTTTGTGTATAGACAAAAAGAAGCTGAATTCATAGAGATGCTCGACGCTATTAGATGTGGTAATGTTGATGGCGATGTTATTGAAAAAATAAACAAAAGAGTAGATGGTGATCTTTCAAAGTTTTTGGATCAAAATTATATTTATTTGTCGACTACCAACTTTATGACAGAAAAAATCAATCAAGAAAGATTAAGCTTGATTGGCAGTGAGGCAAAACAAATAATAGGAAGTGTTTCAGGGGATTTCCCTAAGGATCGTTTGCCAACGCAAGAAAAATTAATTTTAAAAAAAGGAGCTCAGGTTATGCTTTTGATAAACGATAGCCAGGCAAAATGAGTTAATGGCGATATTGGTATAATAAAATCAATAAAAGAAGACCTTTTTGAACCAGAAGTTGTTTTGAATGTTCCCAATAAAGGAGAAAAAACAATAAAACCTTTTAAATGAGAAATTATAAAGTATATTTTTAATAAGAAAAAGAATATCATTGAAGCAAAAGTTTCAGGGCATTTCCACCAATTGCCTTTAAAGCTTGCTTGAGCAGTAACAATTCACAAGGCCCAAGGAAAAACTTTTGATAGAGTGGTGGTTGATTTTGCTAGTGGCACGTTTGCTTCTGGTCAGGCCTATGTGGCACTTAGCAGATGTAGAACCTTAGATGGTTTGATATTGAGAAAACCAATCAACAAACACTCTGCTTTTGTGGATGAAAGAATAGTGGATTTTTTCAACAAAATAAAATAACAAATATATTAAAAATAAATTTTATTATGGCAAAACTAATTATTGACATAGAAACAGTGGGGGAAGATTTTGATAAAATGGATGAGACCACCAAAGAAATGCTCACTAGATGAATAAAAGGATCAAGCAAAACAGACGAAGAATATCAAGTAGCATTGGCAGATCTTAAAAACGAATTAGGGTTTTCTCCTTTGACAGGGCAAATAGTAGCTATTGGAGTGATGGATTATGAAAGAGACCAGGGAGTGGTATATTATCAATCACCTGATAAAGAGGCGGAAGAAACAAGAGAAGGTAATTTTAAATTAAAGCCAATGAGCGAAGCAGAAATGCTAGAAAGTTTTTGACAAGGAGCTAGCAATTATGACGACTTCATTACGTTTAATGGTAGGGCTTTTGATATACCATATATTATAACAAGATCAGCAGTTCATCAAGTGGAAGTGACTAGGGATTTGATGTCCAATAGATATATCAATAGCCAAAGAGATGCAAAGCACATTGATTTGTTTGACCAGCTATCTTTTTATGGAGCAGTAAGAAAAGCAGGGGGTCTGCATATGTGATGCCGTGCTTTGAACATAACAAGTCCAAAGGTTGGAGGCGTTACTGGTGACGACGTGGCAGAGTTGTTCAAAAACAAAGAATATCTCAAAATAGCACAATACAATACTAGGGACTTGGTGGCCACCAAAGAACTCTATGAATATTGGGACAAATTTATGAGATTTAACTAAAATTTTAAAAAATAAAAATGGCTTGATCAAAAACATACAACAAAGACAGTAAAGATGCTTTTAAGTTGTCACGCACAAAAATAGAAAATTTTATCAAATGCAAGAGATGTTTTTATATGGATAGAAAATTAGGAATTGCCCAAGTGCCGGGTTTTCCATTTACACTAAATAGCGCAGTGGACACTTTGTTAAAAAAAGAATTTGATATTTATCGATCAAAACGGCAGCCACATCCGTTGATGCAAAAGCATGATTTAAAAGCAGTTCCATTTCAAAATGAGAATATGGACCAGTGAAGGGAAAATTTTGTGGGAGTTCAATTTTTACACAAACCAACCAATCTTTTGATTTTTGGAGCAGTGGATGATATTTGGATTAACGACGAAGAAGAATTGATGGTGGTGGACTACAAAGCAACGAGTTCAGAGGTAAAGCCAACTTTGGATGCTGAATATCGACAAGCATACAAAAGACAAATGGAAATATATCAATGGCTGTTACGACAAAATGGTTTTAAAGTTTCTGACACTGGATATTTTGTGTATGCTAATGGCAGAAAGGATTTGGACTCTTTTGATAACAAATTGGAATTTGAAGTGGATTTGTTGAGCTACGAAGGAAATGATGATTGAATGGAAGCAACTTTACTAGAAATTAAAAAGTGTTTGGATAGCGATCAAATCCCAGAATACAATGACGACTGTGATTATTGTAAATATCAACAAAAAACTAAAAACTTGTAATATGAAAAAAGTTTATCTTAGTTTGACGGGCTATGATTATGCAACTTTTGAGAGAAAGTTTAAAGAAGTCCAAAAATTTGGTATCAATGAGATATGTGTTTTTTTGTCAGCTCTCAACCACAACCACCACAAATATGTGTTAGAAAAATTGTTGAAATCAAAAATCAAATATATACCGCTTGTACATATATGCGACAAAACAACAAAAGCAGAAATAGAGTTTTTTAAAAAGAATTTTAAGACAAAATATTTTAATATCCACAACCAAAGTTTGTTTGATATCGAAAAATATCAACCGCATCTAAAAAATATATTGCTTGAGACCCATCCGGAAGTTGTTTTTGATGAAATAGGACTTAGCAAAATAGGGGGCTTTTGTATTGACGTGGCTCATTTTTGGAGAGGCAAAGAAATACAGTCAAAGGATTATTTTCAAGTTTTAAAATTTAAAAACAAAAAAAGTTTATTTAAAGCAAACCATCTGAGTGGTTACAAAAAAAATTGAGGTGATTTGCATGATATAAAAAATGAAAAAGATTTTGAATATCTAAAAGATGTTCCCAAATTTATTTTTGGTGATATTTTGGCAATTGAAATCATGGACACCATAAATACACAAATAAAAGTTAAAAAATATATTGAAAAAATTATAAAATAATATGACCAAAGACGACATAATAAAAGAATTGAAAAAAAATGCTAGCTCCAAAACCATTGGAAGTGAAAGGCGTTTTGGCAATAAAGGTGAAAACTTAATAGGAGTGACAGTTACTTTTTTGAGAAAATTTGTTAAAAAAATTCCAAAAAATCACAAGTTGGCACTTGAATTGTGAAAATCAGGAATATATGAAGCAAAAATGTTGGCCACTATGGTTGACGAAGCAAGCAAGGTGACTGAATGTCAAATGGACAAATGGGTCAACGATTTTGACTCTTGAGGCATTTGTGATGGTGCGTGTATGAATTTATTTTGCCATACTCCATTTGTGGAAAAGAAAATATATAAATATGCCAAAAGCAAAAAAGAATATGTGCGTCGAACTGCATTTACATTGATTGCTTGCTTGGCTTTTAAGAAAAAAGAAACCAAAAACAAAGATTTGGAAAAATATTTTGTGTTGACAAAGGAATATTCTTTTGATGAAAGAAATTTTGTGAAAAAGGCGGTTAATTGGGCTCTTAGGCAAATTGGCAAAAGAAATGAAGTTTTGAGGAAAAAGGCAATTAAAACAGCTTTGGAAATACAAAAACAAGGAACAAAATCAGCTAGATGAATTGCCAGCAACGCGCTGTCGGAATTGCGAAGTGTTGACATTAAGAAAAAATAATGGTATAATGGAAAAAGCAATTTGAAATACACAAAAAGCAGAAAGGTGGGTCAACATGAGTAAAAATTTAAATCTTTTTCAAACAGGAGATGTCCTAAGAATAAAACAAAAAGAATATATTTTTCAAAACTTTGAAGAAGTAGATGGCGTGCTAAAAGGGGTAGTAAAATCTTTAGGGGAAGATTTGAGAATTTCTTACGACGATCTGTTAAGACAGGCAACCCTTTTTTCTCCAGCAAACACAAATTTGCAAATAGGACAGAAAGTTTTTATTAAAAAACAAAAAAGATTAGGGGTTATTTTAGAATTTTGTTGTGGTGACAGTTATGTCAAAGTTAAACTGTTTGAACGCAAAATAAGTTATTTTTTTGGCGCAATTGAAAAGATTTTGCCAGAAAAAGTTCTTTTTTTGAGTCAAGATGATTTAAAGGGGTTGATAATAAATGAAAACGAAAAAGTTTATTAAGCTCGATAAGTTTGTTTATCGAGTGGAAAAAATTGATCAGGATCAAGAAATAGTGGTTCTCGCTCCAGTGGTGTTTTCTACTACGGGATGGTCAGTTAGAATTGAGTCAATTGAACAAAAACCCCTTTCTGTGATAAATGGGGCGGAAGTAGACGAAGAATACCTCCGAAGTCGGATGATAGTGGTGGGCTTTTGAAAGCCCACCTTTTTTATTGATTTTTATTGAAAAATTGGTTAAAATATATTTACTATTAAAAAGTAAAAATATGATATGAAGAACAAAAAAGATATTTTAGTTTTTGGTAATGTGTTGGCAAAAAGAATAAGCACTTTGCTTGGATGTAATTTTGCTGAAGTGGAATATCGAAAGTTTTTTGACCAAGAATTGAAAGTAAGATCTTTAAATGTTAAAAAGGCAGAATGAGGAGTTGTGGTTTTGGATATCAATCAAAACACAAACATCAACGAGTATTTTATAAATTTTTTGTTGGTTAAGAGTAAAGCCAAAGAATATTGCAAAAACGTGATAGGCATAATGACTTATTTACCCTACAAAAGACAAGATAAAGAATTTTTGAAAGGCGAAACAGTGTCTAGTAATGTGATGGCCAAAATAATATCTTTGGATTTAAAATATTTTATTACATGTGATTCACATGAGCACAGACAAACATTGCAAGAAATTTTTCCAATTAAGGCATTTGATTTGTCCACATTTATGGATTTGGGTAAGCTGTTTATGGATTTTGACAAAAAGAATACATTGGTGGTGGCTCCTGATAGTGAGGCAAAAAGTTTTGTTGAAAGATTTGTAGTGCATAATGGTTTTGAATATATAGTGATGAAAAAGGTTCGAGATACCAAGACCGGCAAAGTAAAAATTGATTTAAAAAATAAAAAAGTTTTTCAAAACAAAGATGTTATTATTGTGGATGACGTGAGTGCTAGTGGCGGCACAATATTGCATCTATTGGATTTGATGGAAGGTTTAAGCGTAAAAAGCATAAGTATAGTTTTGGCGCACGGATTGTTTATCGGAGACACCGAAGAAAAGCTCAAGAAAAGAAAAATTAAAAAAATTGTTACCAGCAACACTGTTTTCAATGAGTTTATGCAAGTGGATTGTGCCAACGAAATAGTTAAAAAATTAGAACAATTAATAAAATAGTAAAAATTTTTTATGACTGAAAAAGACCGAACATTGAAAGTGGGTGTTGGCAAATCTTTGCAAAATGGCACCAATGGTTATCATTTTTTCTTAAAAGCAAAGCGTATCAGCATACGAACAGGTAATGCTTGAGTAGCATTGATACATAAAACTGATGCTGAAAGGTTGGGTATAATGCCAGGAGATGAACTAAAAATAGAATGACAAAATAAAATTACCGAAGTGGCAGTTGATATAACCGAAGAATTGATTTTGGCAGGAGAGATAGGACTTTTTATTGATATAATAGAAAAATATGATATTTCTGAACAGGAATTGTTAAAGCTCAGCTTTGCTAAAAGAGCGCCTTCTTTGAAAGCAATTTACAAAAAACTTAAAGGGCAAAAGTTAAACTTTAATGAAATATATCAAATTGTGAAAGACATTGTGGATCGACGGCTAAACAACATCGAAGTTGCTTTTTTTGTGGCGCCAAGCTTCAACGAGAAAAATTTTTTATTAGATGAGATTTATTATATGACTAAATCAGTGGCAATGCTTGGAGACAATCTCAAATTTGGAGATGTGGTGGCAGACAAACACTCCACTGGTGGGCTACCAGGCAATAGATTAACTCCACTAGTGGTGTCAATGGTAAGTAGTTTTGGAGTGTGTATACCAAAGACATCTTCGAGATCAATTACTTCTCCAGCTGGCACAGCTGATGCAATGGAGTCAATTATGAAAGTTGATTTTACTACTGATGAAATTAAACAAATAGTAAATGACAACAATGCCTGTTTGGTTTGAGGAGGGTCTTTAAGATTGGCACCAGCAGATGATATTATAATAGAAGTAACTAGGGACTTGGGTATAGAGCCATATTCGAAAATGGTGATTAGTGTGATGTCCAAAAAAGTTGCTATGGGCGTCACCGATTTATTGATTGATATACCAGTATCAAAAGGAGCAAAAATACCTGACATGGAAACAGCTAAAAGAATAGAAAAACTGTTTTTGTTTTTGGCCAAAAAATTTAAAATTAGAACGCATATTTATATAAGTAAAACTTTTGGACCTATTGGTAGAGGTATTGGCCCTGCATTGGAAGCTAGAGATGTTTTGAGGGTGTTGCAGCAAAAAGACAACAGACCTTTGGACTTGGAGCTAAAAGCTATCAAGCAAGCGGGCAAATTATTGGAAATGACAAAGATTGCCAAGAGAGGCAAGGGCGAAGACATGGCCAGAACAAATTTGAAAAACGGCTTGGCGTTTCAAAAAATGATGAATATTGTGAAGTCACAAAAAGGAAACTCAGCAATGGATTCAGAAGATGTAAAAGTTGGACCTTACTTTTTTGAAGTTTTAGCTAAAGAAAAAGGCAGAGTGGAAGCAATTAATAATCGAGATATTGTGGAAATTTGCAGTTTGTTGGGTACTCCAAAATTAAAAGGAAGTGGCATCTATCTAAACAAAAATGTATCAGAGATATATGAGAAGGGAGATGTTTTGTTTACTTTGTATAGTGAAAGTGAAACAAGGTTGAATATGGCTAAAAACGCAATAAGCCAAATAAAACTGTTGTAGCAAATTATCTTGCGAGGCATATTGCAATAATCGTTTTGCGAGTGTGTGCTCTTAGGGCTTGAGCGCAAGCGTTTAGCGTGGCTCCAGTAGTAAAAACATCATCAACTAAAATAATTTTCTTATTTTTTAACAGGTGCTGCTTTGAAGAGTTGATTTTAAAAATATTTTTGGTATTGAAAAATCGCTGATCGCGATTTTTCATTTTTGCTTGTACTGAATTGTTGGAGTGGCGAATTAGCAAATCGCTGAATAGTGTAATTTTGGTTATATCAGAAATTATTTGTCCTAAAAGTTCTGACTGATTAAATCCACGTTGATTTTGTTTCACAAAAAACAATGGCACGGGTATGATAATGTAGTCGTCGGGATTTGTGAAAGGCAAATTTGGCAGCAAAGATTTTTCCATTAAAAAACGAAGTGTGTTGGAAATAGTTTTGATCTTTTTGTATTTGAAACCATGAATAAGATTTCTTACAATGTTGTTTTTGTAATCCAAAATACACAAAACTTTTTTTACAACGTTGTTTTCGTGATAGCAAACGTCAGTGGAGTTTGGGTCGATTTTCTTGTGACAAATGGGGCACACAAAATAGGAATTGATGGTTATGTTTTGTAGGCAATCGTGACACACAAAAAAATCGTCGGGCGTGTATTTGTGACAGCCAACACATTTATTGGGGAAAATTATAGAGAGGATTTTTTTGAAAAAAGTTTGTGGCATATGTTTAGTTTAGTGTTAAGTATGGTTTTTTGATTACGGTCAATTGCTTGCCCGCCTCAAAAAGATAGCAACAACATTAAAGATGTTTTTAATTTTAGAAGTTGAGCAACTTTTTTCGATGTTTTTCATGATGTTTTGAGTTGTCCAGCACCACTTTTTGCAAAAAGTCGTGCTGG
>CAYGJE010000006.1:0-9629 GCA_964350215.1 uncultured Candidatus Saccharibacteria bacterium
GCATTGTACCTTGGCTAATTATCATATTGCAAATGATAATATTTCAAATAACATTAACTATTCGACAATAAACTTTATTTATGGAATTTGATGCCAAAGAAGAAATAAAAAATAAATTAGACGTGGTTGAAGTAATATCCAATTACATTCAGCTTCAAAAAGCAGGCACAAACTACAAAGCGTGCTGTCCCTTTCATAATGAAAAAACACCATCTTTTGTGGTCTCTCCACAAAGACAAATTTGACATTGCTTTGGATGCAATTTGTCGGGTGATATTTTTACTTTTGTTATGAAATTTGAAAATGTAGATTTTATAACCGCTCTAAAAATTCTTGCCGACAAGGCAGGGGTCACATTGCCAAAATTTGACAAAACCTTAACTTCAAAAGACAAAACCAGTTATGACATAATGGACATTTCTGTAAAACATTTTCATCAAAATTTAATCAATCACAAAGATGCTCTAGAGTATCTAAACAAAAGAGGGCTAACGACAGATACAATAAAAGAATTTAACATTGGCTTTGCCAAGGACGATTGAAGGGACTTAACAGATGCATTAGTGCAAAAAGGTTACAAAGCCAAAGACATTTTTGATACCGGTCTTTCAATTCAAAAAAACGACACCATCAACAATCCATCAGCGTTTTTAAACAATAGCAACTTTTATGATCGCTTTAGATCCAGGATTATGTTTCCTATTGCCAATAGTTCTGGTCAAACAATTGGCTACACTGCCAGGATTTTTGAAGGCAACGGCTGTCTCAAAACCATAAAAAACATTGACGAAACAGGCAAATACATCAATTCACCACAAACCAGTATATATGAAAAAGGAAAAATTCTCTATGGTTTTAATATTACCAAAAAATATATTTCCCAACAAAACGAAGCCATTATCGTGGAAGGAACCATGGATTTTTTATCTGGTTACATCACAGGCCACAAAAATATCGTTGCCAGCTTGGGCACAGCATTAACTATCGATCAGCTCAATTTGCTCAAACGTCTCACTAGTAATTTGATTTTAGCATACGACAATGATGAAGCAGGCAAAGCTGCCACTGAGAGAAACATCAAACTATGTTTGTCACTTGGCTTCAATATAAAAATACTCGACACCAAGGACTCAAAGGACTTGTCTGATTTTATCAAAGATTATCCAGGCCAACTATCCGAAGAAGTTAAAAACGCTTTGCCCGTGATGGATTTTTACATCAAACGAGCCAGCGCTCTTTTCAACACCAATATCATTGATGGCAAAAAAGAATTTTTAAACTATTTTCTCAAAAAATTAAAATGAGAAAGCGATATCATCAAAATATCATATTATTTGAACAAACTTTCAGGATTTCTAGACATCAACATCAATGCCATAGAGGATTCATTTAAAGCCACACCAAAAGAGTCCCTAGAAGAAGGATTTGCGCGTGCCACACCCAAGCCACCAGCATCAAAAGACACTCATGACATCAAAACCAAACACCAAATTCTCTCAGAAATTATCTTGTCTATGTTTGTGCAGTTTCCAGTGCCACTCAAAAATATAATCATAGAAAATCAACAATATTTTCACTCACGCTATATCAATATCATACAACATATCAACAAAGAGGGCATAGAAACACTAAATCAACAAACAGATCTTTCGCTCAAAAACGACATCGACCAATTATATATTTTGGGAGCCAACAACACCACCAAAGAAAAAGACGAGCAAAGTGTTTTAAAAGATGTTCAGTCGTATATCACAATTCTCAAAGAAGAATTTTTTAAAAACAAAATCAGTCAACTCCAAAATGATTTAAAAAATGCCGAAAGTAGTAACAATCAAGATGAAGTCAATGATTTGTTATCACAAATCAATCAAATTTGCGAAGATATGTCACAAATTAACAAACAACAATAACAATCCATCATGCCCAAAAAACCAATTGTCAAAAAAACCAAAAGCACAAAAAAGGTTGTCGCCAAAAAGCCAACCAAAATAGTTAAAAAAGCAGCCACAAAAAAGCCCGTCAAAAAACTTGTCAAAAAGGAAATTAAAAAGCCCGTCAAAAAAGTTTCCAAAGTTTCTAAAGTTTTAGCCAAAAAGGTTGAGAGTGTTTCGTCAAAACCAAAAAGATTAAAAGACAATGAAGTCAATGAAATTATTGGTGTGTTGAAAGCTAAAAATGACATCCGCGGATTTGTGACATTTGGTGAAATTTTGAACTTGATCAAAAACCCAGAAGTCAACATTGATGGACTAGACAAAATTTTTGATATTCTTTTCAAAGACAACGTCACTATCACCAAAAATCTTGATATTTTGGAAGTAGACAGAGAAATTAGTATTGAAGACCTGGTCAAGTCAACCACCCTAGAAGAATGACACAATGCGCCCAACAATGTAAAAGCATATCTAAAAGAAATTGGCAAAATACCTCTAGTGTCTCAAGACGAAGAAAAGGACTTGTACGCTCGACTTGTAAAAGAAGATTCTGCTGCTCAAAAAAGAATGTTAGAGGCCAACTTAAGATTGGTAGTCAATATTGCCAAAAAGTTTTCCTCCCAAACCAGAACATTGGATTTACTCGACTTGATACAAGAGGGAAATCTTGGATTGCGTCGCGCTGTTGAAAAATTTGATCCTCAAAAGGGTTATCGTTTTTCCACATACGCCACTTGTTGAATAAGACAAGGCATATCTCGTGCCATTGCCGATCAATCAAGAACTATTCGTATTCCAGTCCATATCGTGGAGGTTTTGACTAGATATCGCAAAGCCAACCGCAACTTGATGCAAGTGTTAGATCGAGAACCATCAGCCGAAGAAATCGCCGCTGAGCTTGGGCTTTCAGTGGATGAAGTAAGATATTTAAAGAAAATCAATCAAGACACTTTTTCATTGGATCAACCATTTTCCGATGATGACGAAAGCGCCAGCTCCTACAAAGACATCATTAAAGACGAAAGTACCATGTCTCCGGAGGCATCAGCCACTCAAGAGTTGATGATTTCTCAATTAAATGATATCCTAAAAGATATCAATCCTCGAGAACAAAGAGTGTTGCGTATGAGATTTGGTCTTGAAGATGGCATTCCTCACACTCTCGAAGAAGTGGGCGAAATTTTTGGAGTAACTCGAGAACGTATCCGACAAATAGAAATGAAATCTCTCAAAAAACTTAAAAACCACCCACTCATAAGTCGTCTCAAAGATTTTTACAAAAATATTCAATAATTAACAATGATTCTACAAAAAATTTCAGAGAAGCTTCTCAAAAATATTCTTTACTGAATTCTAATATTATTGGCACTAATACCAGGCATATACACCAGCGTCACAATATATCCTTTTGTCACCATCAAAACAATTCTTTTTAGAGTTGTGGTTGGTGTAATGTCAATATTGTATGTGGCACTAGCTCTAAAAAATCCAAATTATTTGCCCAAAAAGAGCAAACTTCTGATGTCATTTTTTGTTTTTTTAGTCACTTGTATTCTAAGCGGGTTTATTAGCTTAGACAAAGCACAAAGCTTTTGATCTTCGCCTGAAAGGGTGATGGGGTCATATTCCATGATATTCTTTTTCTTGTTTGTGTTTATCATTTCAAGCGTGTTTAAAACCAAAAAAGAATGGAATTCAATTTTTTCTTGATGAAATTGAGGAATAGCAGGAGCCAGCTTGCTTTCATTTGTAGTTTTTATAACCAACAACTTAATAGCGTCGCGTGATATTTTTGACACCCGCTTTCAAGGTTTCACTGGCAACCCAATATATTTCGCTGCCATTTTGTTGGTCTTTTTCTTTATCAACCTATATCTTTTCTTTGAAAAGGTTTCTCAAAATGCCAAAATAAAAAATTTATTGCCTTACATGATCACGGCAATATTGTATGTTATTTTTATTCTTTTGACTGGTACTCGTGGAGCTCTTGTTGCCCTAGGCATCACTGGATTTATATTATTGACCAGCTTGATAGCCAACAAAAGCAAAGAGCTAGAAGATATTTTTAAAATAAATTTTCAAAAAACAGCACTGTGAATTTTGATAGTCCTTGTTTCTTTTGCTGTGGCAATTTTTGCTCTCAAAGATACCAAAATCATCAAAAGCAATTATATTCTATTTCGTCTCACAAATATCAATGCCAGAGATAACGCTTCTTTTAGCAGAGTGGTTGTCAGTAAAATAGCGCTCGATTGTTTCCAAGAAAAACCTTTAACAGGGTGGGGCTTTGATAATTTTGAAATTTGTTTTCAACAACACTTTGATCAAAAAACTTCTGAAATGTTGCCCATAGAAAAAAGATTTGACAAAACACACAACATGCCATTTGAAATCATGGCCACCAACGGTCTGCTAGGCATCATTGCTTTTTTGGGTATTTACTTTTTTGCCTACAAATATATCCGAGACGCCATTACCAACGATAAAATTTATTTTTATTCTGGACTAAGTATAATCCTTGCGATATTAGTATATTTTATTCAAAATCTTTTTGTGTTTGATGTATTTGAAGGACTTTTGGCAATTTGTTTGGTCTTTGGATTTGCTGCTGCGTTGAGTGAAGAAAGTCACAAAACCATCCGCCTAAATATTCACCAGTACCTCAAAGACATAATCGTAATAATTTTTTCAGCATTAGTGGTGCTATATGTTTTTAATATAAACTATCAAGAATATAAAAGCACCAAAATAACCAAAGAAATAGAAATTTTATTCAACAATAATCAAGAGGACAAAGCCATGGAAAAAATAAAATCCATTTCAAATCTTAGATATTCCAACAAAGGTGATTTGTATATGGGGCCGTTTAATTTATTGATTCAAGGGCAAAAACCTTTAAAACCAGCCAATCGAGAAATATATCACAACTTGGTTGCCGACGAACTTATCAAAATAATACAAAAAAGACCATACCTCACAAAGTCGTATGTTTTAGCCATGATTCATTTGTCTTCAAAAGTTAATTTTGAAGATGTGGCTATTACTGACCATGACGTCACTAAAGCAAAATATCTTTACGAAAGATCCAAGCACTATAATCTCAACCAGCCAGAAATGGAGACCTACTATTCACTCATTCTTTTGAGCTCCAAAAAAGAAAGTGACATCAAAGATGGCGTTGCTATTTTAGAGCACGCAATAAAATATTATCCAGAAAAGGGAATATTCAATCTCATGTATGGTCATTATTTGTTAGAAAGAAGTGCTGACAAAGCAGAGGCAGTCAAGCAAATTAAAGAAGGTCTAGAAAAACCAGGCGCCATCGAAACACTCAGTCAACTCTCAAGATCTCTAAAAGCATTACTCAACCAAAAAGAAACTGATTTTGTGATCAAAATCGCCACCAACTATCTACCACAAAACTCACATCGCATGGAACTTTTCATAATACTTTCTGAGGCATATCTCCAAAAAAATGACTATGGAAAATCTTTTGAAAATTACAAAACAGCACAAGAGATGTATGATAAGGTCAAGGCCTATCATTATAGCTCCACTATTGAAAAAGAACTACTTGATCTTCAAACTCGTATCAACAAAATAAAATAACAATTTACAATGAATGTATCCAAAAACAAATACTACGGCATAATGCTTTCCATTATTGATATAGCGATTTTCTATATCTGCCTTATTTTGATTGTCAAAGTAAGATTTTCAGTTAATGCCACTTTAGATATTTTTTGACTGCATCTTATTACTTTTTCACCTTTGATTTTGCTCAATGTTTTTTTACTTTTTGTCAACAATCTTTACGAAACAACCTTCAGGCCCAAAGATGATCAATTGTTAATTCTTCTTGGCAGAATACAACTTTTTATGTTGTTTTTTGGTATATTTTATTTTTATGTTGCACCACTTGGTATCACTCCCAAAACAAACTTAGTTTTGTTTTGGATCAGTTCTAGTTTTTTTGTTTATCTAGTTCACAACTACATCAACAAACATATTGTGCTCGAAAAAACAAATGTTTTGTTTCTTCACCAAAACAATCATTCCGAACTTCTAAAAGAAAAAATAAACAATGATACAAAGTATGGCATCAAAATATTTTTTTATCCCACTACAGCAGATTGCAAATATCTCAATGAATTTTTAAACCAAAACAACATCAAAAAAATTATTTTTTGGGACTCTCAATCTTTAAAAAACGAGATTTTCAAAATGTCACCCAAAAACATAAAGTTTCAAAGCTTCGAGGATTTTCACGAACAAACGTTCAAAACAATTTTTGTGGATGCCATCAATCTCGACTGTTTTATTGCCTCTCTTAGTTCCAACAAATGGTCTGCGAACAATGTTGCGTTTCGCTTCTTTGACATAATTTTGGCATCATTTTTTCTAATATTATCAGCCCCTTTTTGAATATTCATTATTTTGCTTATCAAAATTACCAGCCCAGGTCCAGTTTTTTACTTAAGCACCCGCTACGGAAAGATAGGTAAAAAAATAGTTCTCTACAAATTTAGAACCATGCAAAAAGATGCTCGCAATCAAGGCCCTGCCTGAACATTGCCCAAAGACAGTCGCATCACCACACTTGGCAAATTTTTACGCAAATTCCACATCGATGAATGGCCACAGTTTGTAAATATTATCAAAGGAGATATCTCCTTTGTGGGTCCCAGACCAGAAGAATACGAGCTCGCACAAATGTTTGAAAAAGAAGTTCCTTTCTACACTCTTCGAAGTATTGTCACTCCTGGACTGACCGGCTGGGCACAAATAAACATGCCCAACACTCACTCAGTAGATGAAGCCAAAGAAAAATTAAAGTTTGATTTGTTCTATATCAAAAATTGCTCCATCTGACTCAATTTTTACATCATTATCAAAACACTCAGAATTCCTTTTGTGTAAAAACATTTGCTATTGTTTTGAATTAAAATTTTTGATACATTTTGTTTAACAAAACATATTAATCTCAACACCAACCATGCAAAATATTTCAATAAATGGATTCGGAAGAATTGGCAGATGTTTTCTTCGCCAAGCCATTTCCAATCCAAATCTCAAAATACTTGCCATCAATGATTTGTCTGATATCGACAATTTGATTTATCTTTTGAAACACGACACTGTATATGGTTGGTTTAATTTTCCAATTCAAAAAGCCACCACTCCGACTCAGTTTCAAAGATGTCAATCGATCGGCTCCATCACCATCAACAACCAAATCATCCATGTGTTTAAAGAAAAAGATCCCAAAAATCTTCCTTGAGATGAACTAAGCATTGATGTCACCATTGAATCAACTGGTGTGTTCAATAATTATGTTGACAGTCAAAGCCACATAGCTGCTGGCAGCAAAAAAGTTATCATCACAGCTCCAGCCAAAGGCGTTGAAGGCCAAGAAGGCAAAACTGTTTTAGCCGGCATCAATGATTCTGATTTTTCAAAATTCCAAATCATATCAAATGGCTCTTGCACCACCAATGCCGTAGCTCCAGTTATTAAAGCCCTAAACAAAACCATTGGTATTGAAAAAGCCATTTTAAACACAATCCACGCCTACACCAGCACTCAGTCGATAGTTGATGTTTCAGCTGGCGATGATTTTTTACGTGGAAGAGCAGGGGCACAAAATATAATCCCATCCACCACTGGTGCTGCCAAAACAACCACCAAAATAATATCCGAACTAGAAAATAAATTTGATGGCATAGCTGTTCGCGTGCCAGTTGTTTGTGGTTCTTTAGCTGATCTTACTTTTGTTTCCAAAAAACCAACCACCAAAGAAGAAATCAACGCTGTTCTTTTAGCAGCATCCCAAGATCCAGAATTAAAAAATATTCTAGCTGTTTCCAGTGAACCATTGGTCTCCAGCGACATTATCAAAACAACATTTCCAGCAATAGTTGATCTCACTTTCACCAAAGTTGTCGACGGCAATTTAGTCAAAGTGTTAATTTGATATGACAATGAGTGAGCATATACAGCAACAATAATAAAACAAATATCCAATCCTCTAATATTCTAAACAAAATGCGGAATTTAAATTCAATAATTTCTAAAAAAGAAGTGTAAAAGCTTCTTTTTTAATACACGTAATTTCAATCATAACGTTGCCTGGCAACGTTATGATTGCATAAATACAGGGTTTTTAGCCAATATCAACGTTACCAGGCAACGTTATGATTGGATAAATACATACAAATACAAACCTGATATTAACCCAGCACCACTTTTTATTAAAAAGTCGTGCTGGATCAAGTACTTGTAGATGCGAAATTTTGAACGCTGGTAAATGTTCAAAATTTAGCATACAAGTACTTGATTTTTATTTGTTTTTTGTCTACAATATATACATAACTAACATTAAATTTTTATTTATGGCTTATCAAAATCAAATACCACCTGGAGCGCCAATTGGCAATGGGCTACCAATCAATCCAATGCCCACACCAGTTCCACCACAAAACATTCCCGCTCCAGCACCAATGCCTCAAATGCCACCAGCCACGCCATCTCAAGGCAAGAAAAAAGTTCTTCTCATTGAAGACGATGTTTTTATTGGTGGACTATTACAATTAAAACTTGAACAATCTGGTTTTGACGTTGCCAGAGCTCTCGATGGCGAACAAGGATTTGAAATGATCGAAACATTTCAACCAGAAATAATTTTACTTGATTTGATTCTTCCAAAAAGAAGCGGTTTTGAATTGCTAGAAATGATGAAACAAGATCCACGATTTTCCAAAATACCAGTCATTATCACTTCCAATCTTGGTCAAGACAGTGATGTTGAAAGAGGTAAGACCTTTGGTGTTATCGAATACATTGTCAAAAACAAATTATCTCTAGAAGATTTAGTCATCAAAGTCAAAGAAGAAATTAAAAAAATAAATTAAAATTTTCATATGAATTTATTCAAACGGTTGATAGTCAAAGCCAAAGATTTTTTCATCTTAGAAATGAAGCCCATAACCATGGCAGGTATTTTGTTTTTGATTGTTGGTTTTCCATTGACCAATTTTTTCAATGAACTCATGGATTGATTTTCCAATCATCCTGTATTCCAAAACTTTAAGCTAGGAATAGAATTGTCAGGGCCAATACTAACCAAAGAAATGGTTTCATTTATTTTAGCCACCTTAGGTGTGTTGTTTCTTTGCTTTTTATTGCTTACTCTTCTTCAATATTTTTTCTCAGCCATTTTCTTATCAATCATCCACAAGACCGAGCACAACTTACTCAAAATGGCGAAAAATATCTTTCGTAGAATTCCTCAACTCTTAGGATTTATCCTGCTAGAGGCACTTCTCACAATAGTTGGTTTGATTTTCTTTATCATTCCAGGCATTTTTATATATTTTGTCTTTTATTTTGCTTTTGTCATTATGATCACAGAAAACAAAGGTGTATTTTCATCAGTAGCCAAGGCATTTATGTTTTTAAAATCAAGATTTTGAAAAGTTGTGCCAACCATTATAGCTCTAAAAATAATAATTTTGATAGCACATCCAATCGCAGAGTGAATTGGACTGAGTGGCATTGCATTGGTAGCCAACCTCTTTTTGTCTGCATATTTTGCCTATCAAATGCTATACTCCGAACAACCACATCCCACAACATCAGCTAATTAACAATATAAACTCTTCAAAATGAGCCCTATCTTTCTAGCAATTTTTATAG
>CAYGJE010000006.1:9729-20238 GCA_964350215.1 uncultured Candidatus Saccharibacteria bacterium
AATTAACAATATAAACTCTTCAAAATGAGCCCTATCTTTCTAGCAATTTTTATAGTATTTTTTGTTATAACAATCGCCAGTGTGATTATGCTGTTTTTGTATATCAAAAATAACATCCAAAAAACACCCATTGATGAAAAACAAAACGAAAAACTTCTTGATCTAGAAAGAAGGATTACTGACCTCATGATCAGCCAGCTCAACAACGTCAACACATCGGTTAGCAACACTCAAAAAGATATCAACAGCCAAATTCAAAGCTTCACCAGAGAAACCATTAAGGTTCAAGAGTTTTTAAAACAAACCAACACCAAAATGGAAGGGCTTTCTAGCTTCCAAGACCTTTTCAAAACCCCAAAACTAAGAGGTGAGTGAGGTGAAGCCCAGCTCTATCATTTGTTGTCCCAATATTATCCAAAAGAAATTTTCCAAGAACAATACACTTTTTCCAATGGAGAAAAAGTGGATGCCATTTTCAAATTGCCCGACAAAAAAATGTTGTCCATTGACTCAAAATTTCCTTTAGATAATTTTGCAAGATACATGGACACTCAAAACGACCAAGAAAGAAACTCTCTCAAAAAAGTTTTTATTGAAGATGTCAAAAAACAAATCGACCAAATAGCCACCAAGTATATTTTGCCTTCAGAAAACACTGTTGATTATGCTCTCATGTATATTCCTGCTGAAGCCATATACTATGAAATCATCAGTAATCTCGACAAAGAATATAGCGTCATGAAATATGCCTGAGGCAAAAAGATAATCATCACTTCACCAAACACTCTTTTCCTTACTCTCCGCATTATTGAACATTGATTTCAAGACACCAAACTCTCCGAAGAAACTCACAACATCATCAAAAAACTAAATCTCATCATCAAGGACTCTTCGTCGCTAGACACAAGCTTTACCAAGCTAGGCAAACATCTTTCCGACACAATGTCTGCATTTGAATCGTCTCAAAAACGACTCGACCTTATGTCCAAAAAAGTCACTCGTCTCATGGACTACAAAGAAAAAGCAGAAGACCTAATAGACATCGATGCTGAAGCAAAATTGCTCGAATAATATTTAAACAATTTTTAAAACCACAATATGCTATATATTGTCTCTGATCATCGAGGGTTCGCTCTCAACAAAAAAATAAATGAATTTTTGACTACCGCCAAAATTCCTTTCAAAGACATCGACAACAACACTCACGACCCAGACGATGACATCCCAGTTTTTGCTGCAAAAGTTGCATCCAGAATATCCAAAAACCCAAACAAAGATTTGGGCATCACCATTTGTGGCACAGGGGCGGGGGCATGTATTGCTTGCAACAAATTCAAAAATGTAAGAGCCAGTGTTTGCATTACAGCTGATATGGCCAAGCAAGCCAAAGAACATTTAAACACCAATGTTTTGTGTCTTGCTTCTGATATTACTGAACCAAGCGTTGCATGGATGATTGTGAAAAAATGACTCAGCACCAAGGTCTCTCAAAAATCAAGATATCAAACTCGACTAAAACAAATCAAAGAAATTGAAAAAAATAATTTCAAAAGCGTCTAACGCGAAATCTAACAATTTAAACCCCCAACCATGATTATTCCAGTTATAAATCCAACCAGCTTAGCTGATTTAAAAAAGAAAGCCACAATTCTCAAAAATTACAAAGGGCTTGTACAGCTCGATCTTTCAGACGGAAAATTTACTTCTTGAAAAAGCTACGCCAACATTTCAAAAATAAAGGATTTAAAAATGTCTTTCCCATTAGAAATTCATTTTATGTTTGAACATCCTGAAAAATATCTCGATGATCTAATTTTTCTAAAACCAAAGACCATTATTTTTCAAATCGAAGCCATCAAAAACTTTGATCTTGCCTACAAAAAGTGTAAAGAAAACAACATTGAATTTTCTTTGGCAATATGTCCAGAAACGCCAATAGAAACTCTTTTTCCGTATCTCAAAAAATTAAACTTTGTTCTACTTTTGTCAGTTATTCCAGGCCCATCAGGACAGGGAATGCAGCATTTTGTTTTGGAAAAAGCACAGCAAATCAAAAAGAAAAACCGAAAAATAAAAATCGAACTCGACGGCGGCATCAACGAACAAAACCTAGAAACAGTAGTCACTTTTGGCATTGATTATCTTGCTATTGGTTCAGCTATTTTCAATAGCAAAAAACCTCTCGAAAAAATAGAACTATTAACTCAAGAACTCAATACTATCAAGAAACAGAAAAAAATAAAATAATATTTGTGAAAACAAAAGTATTGTTACCAACAAAAGAAAACTTAAATCTCGCAGCCAACCTCATCAAAAAAGGTCGGCTCGTTGTGTTTCCCACAGAAACTGTCTATGGTATAGGAGCAAACGCTCTAGATAAAAAAGCAATCAATAAAATATTTGTAGCCAAAGGTCGTCCCCAAGACAATCCGCTCATTGTGCATATTTGCAACAAAAAAGATTTGTTTTTGTATACCAAAGATGTTCCCAAAATAGCTCATGCTTTGATCAGCAAATTTTGACCAGGCCCATTGACTTTGATCGTCAAAAAATCCGACCAAATACCAAACAACGCCACAGCAAACCTCAATACTGTGGCAATAAGAATGCCAAAAAACAAAATTGCACTAAATCTAATAAAGCAATCAGGAGTTCCAATAGCAGCTCCAAGCGCCAATAGCTTTGGCAAGCCAAGTCCAACAAAAGCAATTCATGCCTTTGATGATTTAAACACCAAAGTGGATATTATTTTGGATGGCAAAAATTGCCAAATAGGCATTGAATCCACCGTGTTAGACATCACTTCAAAAATTCCAATAATTTTGCGTCCCGGCAAAATAACCAAAAAAGATATCGAGGCCTGCATTGGCAAAGTATTAGTCCATCCAGGCATAGACAATGTCAACAAAAAAACAAAAACCACAAAATCACCTGGCCTCAAATACAAACACTACAGCCCCAATGCGAAAGTTTTTTTATTCAAAACAAAACAAGATATTCAAAAAATTCTAAATCAAGAAAAAGGCAAAAACAAAAATATTGCTATCATTGATTTTACCAAAAACAAACCTCTATCCAAAGATTTTCTTTTTATTGACGTCGGTAAAACCATTGATTCTTTTTGCAAAAAACTTTTTGATGCATTTCGCATTTGCGATCAAAAATCCATCGACATTGTCTTTGTAAAAGCAATCAAAAAAGAGGGATTGGGCCAAGCCATCATGAATAGAGTGGAAAGGGCAGCGAAAAAATAAAGTTGAAATAAACCATATATTGTGATACAATATACCTAACAAACTAAACCAAAAGCATGTCTAGATTAATCATATGCAATTGAAAGCAGTTTCCAGACACTATCGGCCAAGCAGAGGCCTTTATTAGCGATTTTTTAAAAGCCATCAAAAAAGATGGCCTCGAAGACACCATCAAAAAAAACAAGATAATACTATTGACTCCTTTTATTTACACCAGTCAGATTAGCCAATCCATTGAAAGTATCAAGGATTTGGTAGAAATAGGAGCGCAAGATGTGTCCAAATTCAACCAAGGAGCATTCACCGGAGAAATATCCAGCAAAATGCTCAAGTCAGTCGATGTCAAATATGTTTTGATAGGTCACTCTGAGCGACGTCTCAACTTCAAAGAAACCAACGAAGACATCAATCTCAAAATCAACAACTGCATGCATTATGGCCTCAAACCCATAATTTGCATTGGCGAAAACGCTCGCATAAAAACAGAAACGTCCAATAGCTTTAGAATAAAGAAAATTATTTTTACCCAGCTCAATGAAATATTCAAATGCATCAAAGAAGAAAACCTCAAAGATGTTCATATAGCATACGAACCAATATGGAGCATCAGCTCCACTAAAGATCGAGTCGACGCCAATCCTGAAGATATCGAACACATGATCCTCAACATAAGATTTTGGCTAGACAACAGATTTGGTGAAAAAACTTCCAAACAAATCAAAATATTATACGGCGGGTCGATCAATAAAAGTAATATTAAAAATTTTCAAACCACCATCATCAAAGATGGATTTCTCATTGGTAAAGCCAGCACCAATGTAAAAGAATTGATACTGGCCATCAAACAATTAAAAACTATTAAATAAAATATCATGAATTTTTCAAAATCACCTTTTAAGCATTTAGCCATATTTGTAGGCATTGCTATTATATTTGCATTAGTTGGATTTGGTTCATATCAATTCAACAAAATAAGAAATGAAAACTCTCAAGGCAGAACAATTACATTATCAGCTGAAGGCAAAGTTACCACTATTCCCGATATAGCCAAAATTGGATTTGAAGTATCTTTGGAAAACAAATCTATTGAAACTCTCACCAATGAAAACAACAAAAAGATGCAAGCCATCATTGACTTTCTAAAAGAAAATAAAATCGAAGAAAAAGATATCAAAACAACCTACTACAACCTCAACCCAGTATATGAACAAAAATGCTATCTCGATGTATCACAAATGCATCGCTGCGACAATGTTTTGTCAAGATATAGTTTAAATCAAAAAATCGAAGTCACTATTCGCGACTTCACCATCATCGACACCATTGTTTCCAAAGTCACAGAACTAGGCGCCAACAATATTTCCAATCTTAGCTTTCAAGTGGAAGATATGGAAGATGTGTTAAACGAAGCCAAAATTGACGCCATCAACAAAATAATGGCTAGATCACAAGAAATATCAAAAAACAGCAATGTTAAATTTGGTAGAATTCTTAATGTTTCAGAAAATGGTTATTATCAACCATACATGTCATCCATGAAAATGGACGCTGCAGTAGTTTCAGGTAGAGGTATTGCTGAAATGGCACCAGCTCCAATTGAAGCTGGCTCAAAAGACATCACTGCCAATGTGTCCATAACATTTGAATTGCGTTAATTTTATTTTCAACATCAAATATGAAACTTTCTTTGCCCACAAAAGAACAAATAAAACAAAAAACTGTCATTTTAAGATTGGATTTAAATTCACCTGAAATCGACATCAAGCATTTTCGTTTTTTGTCCACCAAAAAAATGATTTCATATTTGATCAAAAACAAAGCCAAACAAATAATCATTTTGGCACATTTGGGTAGACCCAAAAAAGACAAGCACAGCTTCAACACAAATAGCTTTGACCACTACAATGAAAAGCTATCTCTCAAATCATTCAAAAAACCTCTTTCTCTTTTGTACAAAACCAATGTAAGCTTTATCAAATACAGCATTTTTGACGAAAAATTTGCTAAAGCTCTAAAAGCCAGCAAATCATCCAAAATCGTGCTACTAGAAAATGTTCGCTTTTACAAAGGGGAAGAGGTCAACGAGATAAAGCTATCCAAAAAATTGGCATCACTAGGAGATATCTACATTGATGAAGCTTTTTCTATAAGCCACAGAGAAAGTTCATCCAATCAAGCAATTCGCCAACACATCCCTTCATTTTTTGGCATCAACTACATCGAAGAAAGACAAAATCTCGAAAACATAATCGAAAAATCCAAAAAGGATTTGACTGTCATTATTGGCGGATCCAAAATATCCGACAAACTACAATTGATTTTCAAATTCAACAAAAAAAGTCGTTTTGTGCTAGTGGCTGGAGCTATTGCCAACACCCTTCTTCATAACATGGGTTTTGAAGTAGGGCAGTCATTTTTTGAAGATATTTTTATCCAAAATATTCACAAACTGGATTTTGATAGTGTGATTATGCCGCTAGACGTCAAAATTCTAAACAAAAATAACTGAACCAAAAACACACTATCCAGCAATGTCAATCCCGATGAAAAAATATTAGACATTGGAGAGTTTACTGTTAAAACATTTTTAGAAAAAATTTCAAAAAGCAAATACGTTTTTTGAAATGGACCTCTCGGCTACATCGAAGATGAAAGATTTGTCAACAGCACCAAAGAGCTGTTACATTTTATCAAGCATGACACCAAACGTCACTACATCATTGGCGGAGGAGAAACACTCGACTGCATTCAAAAATTTGCTCCCAGCATTTTCAAACAAAAAAATGTCTTTGTATCCACAGGTGGCGGAGCATTATTAGAATTTTTAAGCAAAAAACTTTAACTACAATCAATGGAACTATCCGAATTCAACACAAACTCAACGACATTCATAAAAAACGGTCTGCCAATGGTCAAAAGAGACCTTGTTTTTATAGATTTAGAAACCACTGGTCTTAGAATAGATCACGAAATCACCGAAATAGGGTGACTAAGAGTGGATCCAAAAACCCTTGAAATACTAGAAAGTGAAAACATCAAAATCAAACCAACCAATCTAGAACTTGCCGACAAAAAAGCTCTAGAAATAACCAACTATTCCGAAGAAAATTGAAGCGATGCCATAAGCATAGAAGAAGCCATGAAAATTTTCATTTCCAGAAATCAAGGATGTGTTCTTGTTGGCTACAACTTTTTTTACGATTGAGCATGACTCTATCGCACACTAAATCAACTAGGTGCTGCCAACCCACCGTTCTACTATCACAAGCTAGATGTGTTGTCCATGGCATACATTTTGCTCAAAGATTTGCCCAACATCGAAAACTTCAGCTTAAACAACATCTGTGATTTTTTCAACATAAAAAGAGAAAATGCACACAATGCTTTTTATGACGCCAAATTCACATTCGAAATCTACAAAAAACTTCTCAATTATATCAACGAACATAAAATATAACAAGATGAAAATAGATGGATCAAAAATATCAAAAGAACTACTAGAAGGCCTACAACAAAAAAGACAACAACTAAATTTTCCCATAAAACTCAAGATTATTTCTTTTCAAAACGACACTGCCAACCAATCATACATAAAAATAAAAAACAATTTTGCAAAATTGCTTAATGTCGATTGTGATGTCCATTATCTAGATGGCAACAAATCAAGCAAGACACTTCGAAAAGAAATCAACACCATCTGCAAACAAAAAAACGTTTTTGGTGCAATAATCCAGCTGCCAATACCATCCAATCTCAACCAAACCATGCTAATCAACGCTATCCCAGAGAAAATCGACATTGATTGCTTGACCTACAAAAATTTGGGCAGATTTTATCAAGGCAAAAAAACGCTAATGCCACCAACCGTATCAGCGCTAGATTATCTCATCAACAAATACAACCTAAATCTAAAAAATGTTTTGCTTATAGGGCAGGGCGAATTAATAGGCAAACCAATTTCACAATATTTGATCAATCACAAAATACCATTTATCTCAGCCAACCAAAGCACTCAAAATTTAGATCAACTTTGCGAAAACGCCGACACCATAATCACTGGCACAGGCCAAGCAGACACCGTAAAGTTCAACAATGTAAAAAAAGATGCCATAATATTTGACTTTGGATGCACCAAGCAACAAACAATATGTGGCGATTGTGAAGCAAATCAAAACTTTGAAGAGACCTGTTCATTTTTTACTCCAGTGCCAAATGGACTAGGCCCAATTGTCATTGCCAAACTATTTGAAAACTTACTAATTAATTTAAAGCAATAATGAAAATAATTTCTTGAAACATCAATGGTATAAGATCAATTTTTTCAAAAAATGAATTTTCTAATATTTTAAAACAAAAAGCTGACTTCTACTGTTTTCAAGAACTAAAAGCACAAGATCAGGACATCCCGCCTGAAATACACAAAATAAAAAACTACAAATTTTACACCAATTGCGGCAACAGAAAAGGGCATAGTGGTGTTGGGATTTTGACAAACCAAATACCATTAAAAATCGAAACCAAAATCGGCTTCAAACAATTTGACAATGAAGGCCGTTTTTTGGCTTTACAATACAAGGACTTCACCATCATAAACTTTTATGTTATCAATGGCGGCAGAAAAAAAGAAAACCTCGACTACAAATTAAAATTCTACAAATATTTGCTAGAAAAATACTTACCAAAGCAAAAAAATAAAAATCTAATCTTGGTAGGGGACTTCAACATTGCTCATCAAGAAATCGATTTAGCCAGGCCAGAAGAAAATCAAAACAACATCATGTTCACAAAAGAAGAACGCACTCAAATAGACAATCTTTTGTCATCAAACTTTATCGACACCTTCAGACATCTATCCAAGGAACCACACCAATACACTTGATGGGCATATTTTAGAGATGCCCGAAACAGAAATATTGGCTGACGCATTGATTATTGCTTTATTAGCAAGTCGCTTCAACCAAAGCTCAAAAAAGCATTTATCTTAAAAGATCAGCTTGGCTCAGACCATTGTCCAACTGGCATACACTTAAAATTTTAACATGAACAAAGCGGACTGAAAATTTATTTTAAAAGACAAGTATAATGACAAAATCACAAAAAGCAATGTCGCCAATTTTTTAGACGACATGATTTTGCTTTCCAAAGGATACCCTCGCGACTATATCATAGGATATGTGGACTTTTTAAATTGCCATATTGATTTATCTTATCAACCACTAATCCCAAGAGTGGAAACCGAACATTGATTGGAAAAAATATTACCTCTAATCAATCAACATTTCAAAAACACAAAGTCAATAAAAACTCTTGATATTTTTGCTGGCTCAGGATGTATTGGTATTGCTATTGCCAAAAATATCAAAAAAACAACAGTTGATTTTAGTGACATTGACCAAAACAACATAAAGCAAATCAAAAAAAACATAACAATCAACAAAGTCAAAAACTTCAAAAAAGTCATTATTTCTGACATTTTTAGCAATATTTCAGGCAAATATGACCTAATTTTAGCAAATCCACCATACGTACCCCTATCAGACACCATCAAAGCCCCATTTGAGCCATCAAAAGCCATTGTAGCAGGGAAATATGGGTTGGATATAATCGAGCCCTTTATCGCCCAAATAAAAAGCTTTTTAAACAAAGGCGGTCTTTTTGCTATAGAGCATCACCCAAATCAGGTTCCAAAAATAAAAACCATGCTCAAAAAGCATGGCTTTAAAGATTTTGAATTTTTCCAAGACCAATACAATCGCCCAAGATATGTTGTTGTAAAATATCTAGAGTAGTTTAAAATTGTTGATCACCAAACTAAAATTGTATCCCAAATATTCAGCCGACAATCTACAATAGTTCATACGGGAAATAAATATTTCAAAATATTCCATAACTTCACAAAACTCAGTGTCAATTTTGAGTTTCAACGTTATGGTTTTTTTGTTTTTATCCACCACCAATTGATTTTCTATGGTAGCATAATTTACTCTATCATGAATATCTTCTTTTATTTTTTGAATGTTTTTTTCCAAAACTCTTTCTCGACGAACATCTGATTTGTCAGCAATAATTGTAATGGCTGACACAGGATGCACCAGTTTCATGTCTTCTTTGTCATGGTTGGCAATTGCTTGCATCAAAACAGTCAAATCTTTTATATCAATTTGTCCCTTAAATATATCAAAAAACAACAAACTTCCATAGTAGTGATGATATGTTCTCGACAAAAAATTGCCCATATCATGACACAGCGAAGCTGTCATAGACAAGTCCTGAGTATGTTTTGACAACCCCATTGCTTCTGTTATTTCTAACGCTCTTTGTGAAACAAAATCAGCATGCTTTAAACCATGCTCAGTGTAAGACATCTTTTTTGTTATATAATAACTATCTCTCAACCAAGTAAGTACTATTTCATTTTGTTTGACCAATGTAAAGATAGGGAAGTCATTTTCCATATTTTCACATTTTTTGTAAATTATTTTTGACATATTGATATTTTTTAAAAATTAATATATACTTTTACTATAACAAAAAACAAACTAATTTACAACATTATGAGCCAATTTTTTACCCCAAGATTTTACCAAATCTTGATGATAGTGGTTTTTGCATATATTTGTAGTGTGGGCGTGTATGTCACTTGAGGTCTCTACCAAATCGAAATCAGCAACAACAAAATAGAATGATTTTATTACACCTTAAATGATCATGTCTACAAACTAAAAATTGCCAGCACCGAAGCCGAACAAATCAAAGGGCTTTCTGGCATCAAAAAGAAACCTGACCACTATGACGGTATGTTTTTCACTTTCAAAAACAAACAAATCATGGCTTTCCACAACAACAACGTTCATTTGGACCTAGATGTTTTGTGACTAGACGATTTCAAAATAGTTGGGCAAGATGAATTATCAGCCCAATCAAAATCTGGACTACAAATAATCACCCCATCCAAGCCAGTCAATTATGTGATTGAATTGTTTAAATAGGAAGACAATGTTCTAATACTCTAATAATCTAATATTCTAAACCCCCACACTGATCGCCATTATTTTTTTAAATCACTAATTGCGATTTAAAAAACGAAAACCCCGTATTAAACTAGAAAATTGATTAAAACAATGACGTGGCATTATTCAACTCTTATCGTAAAGCATAAATGTCAATCAGTGTGGGGGCTAACGCGCCAATCAAAACAATAAATTAAAAAATAAAATGCGGAATATAAATTCAAAAAAATCATCACAGTGAAATA